>CAIWIS010000842.1 GCA_903912795.1 uncultured Bacteroidales bacterium | reverse complement strand
ATGAAACAATCATCAAATAACTCTGCATCGCTCTTAACTCCCCCTGTGGGGGGTAGGGGAGCTAAAAAATACATATCACCAGTAATTGAACTTATAGTTCTCGACAACGAAATTTCATTGGTATTAGCATCCAGTCCTCCTGAAGGGCCTAGTGAAACTCATTTATCACCGGAGTATTTCAACAAAAAACCGATAATGGATAGTAGTTTAGTTTAACATATATTTTTTAAGTTGGTTGTTTGTCATCTGCTGTTACTCATGTAAATGTTTAACAGCAGATGTATTTTTAAAAAATTCAAATGATTTCATTTTTTACAATTAATATTGTAGTTAATCAAGTAAAAACGGAAGATAAAATTTTAGATTAGCAATAATTGATACGAATTATCAGTTATTGCTTTTTTTTTTACAAAGAAACCTCGAAATTAAGTATAAATTAATTGCAAATTAATAGCTAACAAATACATTTGTATTTAAATCTAATATCAGCAATGTTTATGAGAAAAAACAGATTACTTTCAATACTTTTTTTACTTCTCTGTTTTTCAACTATTGCCTTTTCGGGCAATATCATTTACCCTTGGCGTGCCACTACAGCTATTGTGAAAAGTGGTGAAAGCTTTGAAGTGTGGTTGAATGCTGACAAAGGGCAAACTGTAAGTTCAGTGCAACTTGTTGGACCATACAATACGGTGGATGCAACTTGCAAAATCAAGAAAGGGAGTTGGGAGTATGATGTAACATCGGAGAACACTTACAATACAAAGATAACAGTTTTTATTCCTAAAAAATGTCCTGCCGATAGGTATGATATTGTGCTCCTTACCTCGAGTGGCTTGGTAACCTCACCCGCCGGAGTAAAAGTTATTAAAAACTATAAATCGAGCTATTATATTATGCATTTTTCGGATGCTCATGCGTTCCAAAGAGGTTCAGAAACTGTGTTGAATCGCATTTCAACCATTGTTGATATGGCCAATATTATTAATCCCGAACTGGTTTTTAATACGGGCGATAATTTGTACCGTCCCACTGATGATCGCATGAATCAACTTTTTACAGGGAATGCTATACAAAGCACCAAAGGCCTAAATGACTTAAGTGCTGCCACATTTACTGTTGCCGGTAATCATGATTTCGACTTCGACAAGTTGGATGAAAAAGGCTTCTACAAAGAAAAATCGGATTGGTGGAATACCTGGTGGGGATTACAAACATATAATTTCTCGTATGGTGACGGTCGGTTTATGGCAATAAACAATGGTTGGGATGGTTTTAAACCTACACAACAAATTGCTGCCACTGATGATTGGTTACAAAAAGTGGGCAAAGGCAATTTCAGACTTGGCACTGCGCACATCCGCAACAAAGAAATGCCTGCTTTTGATAGTATTGCGCATCTTGATTTCGCCTTGTTTGGTCATAATCACCATATTGCCAGTCAAAATCCATCATTACTAAATAATAAACCCATTCAATACATCGTAAATTCGATTCGGGATAATATGGAGTTTAATTTGTATAAAGTGGATGGAAAAAAAGGAATATGTGTACCTGTAGGAAGTAAAACCGGACAAGTAGTGTATATTGAAAATCCAACCGATCAAAAATCACCTACTTTGTATAAACCCAAACTCAGTTTGAATTATTTAAATGTAAATGATGGTTCAAGTGTTTCAAATACAGCTATCTTTGTCAATAAATTTGATTTTGCTATTGAAGGTGCAAAAGTGCGATTTATAATGCCTTTGGGAGCAAAATACTCCATTTCGAATGGAAAAATCGAACAAGCGTTTAATGGAACATTAGTGCATATTGTGGATGTTTACGTAAATTTGGAACCAAATAATACAACTTTAGTAGAAATAAAACAAGTGGCACGCAAATGATACAAATGTTCGCAAAACTTATTTTTTATTTCTTATTTGTGTAAATTTGCGTTATTTGCGTTCAAAAAAAAACAATCATAATGAAAAGACTTTCAATCCTCTGCTTTTGCCTCTGCCTTTGCCTATTTACTTGGTCAGCCAATATTGTTTACCCTTGGCGTGCTACAACAGCTATTGTTAAAAGTGGCGATAGTTTCGAAATCTGGTTCAATGCCGATGCCAATCAAACTGTTAATTCAATTCAATTTAAAAGCGAATTTTTGACAATAGCTGGTGCAAATCAAATAATTACAAATGGAAGCTGGACTTTTGATCCGGTATCGGGCAATAAATACAATCAAAAAATATCTGTAAAATTGCCTGAAAATACACCTTCTGATCGTTATGATTTGATTTTGAATACATCTACAGGTAATGTTATTTCGTACGGTGGCGTTAAGGTGGTAAAAGAATTTAAAACCGAATACTACGTTACACATATTTCCGATGGACATCTTTATCAGGGAGGTTACGATAGCGATGTAATTTTGCAACGCAAAAGTCTGATTGTGCAAATGTCGAACCTGATGGATGCCGAAATACTGATTGAAACGGGCGATAACATGTACAATGTGCGTAATCATCCTGAGCGCGAAGTGGAATATTTTCTGGGTAAAAGTTCAATTGGTACGTTGGGCATGTCTAAAGCTACAGCTGCTACATTTGCTGTAGCAGGTGATCACGAGGGGTTGAATGGAAGCGATTTTATGCAGGGAACTGATCAGGAAAATTCCGATTTTATGAACGATTATTGGGGATTGCAAAATCATTCGTTTAAATATGGAAGTGCTCGATTTATGATGCTCAACAATGCGTGGGGTTTATCGGCAACAAACAATAAAGTGTATCAATATCAGGTTGACGATGCCATAGCATGGTTAAATGGTGATGGCGCAGGTGGAAACTTTTTATTAACCGCTGGCCATAATTACGACCGTATGCACCATTTTATAAACAATGTTCATCCGCTCGATGTCTGTTTGTCGGGCGATAGACACGCACAGGGCAATGGCAATCCCTGGGAAATTACGCCTGGCGGTCCGCGCATTTCGTATACCTGCAACGACCTACGTGGTGGTATGAAATATATGATTTATCGTGTGAATAATACAACAGGAACATTTACCTTGCCTGCCGGAGGAACTGGACTAATCGAGGCCAAAGCAAGTGGCGATGTGAATATTCCTTCAACTTGGGTACCACGCCTTAAACAAACATTTTCGGCTGCAAATAATGGAACTATAAGCACCAACTCAGTTACAGTAGAAAATAAATTTCCATTCCCCGTGTTGGGTGGTAAAGTGCGTTTTGTAGTACCAAAAGGAAGTTCGTATGCCGTTACAAATGGCGTAGTTACGCAAGAGTTTGATGGCACAACAGTGCATGTGGTTGATGTAAGTTTCGATGTGCAAACCAATAGTTCAACTACGGTTTATATTGCAGCGGGAACGCCTGTAGATTTATGTCCGGATGATCCGAATAAGTTGGTACCCGGCTTGTGTGGTTGCGGTGTGCCCGAAGGTACCTGTGTTATTCCTGTAACAGGTATTACGGTTAGTCCCACTACTGCGAAACTAAATTTAAACGTAACCAAACAGCTTACTGCAAGCATTACTCCAACCAATGCTACCAATAAAAATATTTCGTGGTTATCGAGCGATGTAAATGTGGCAACAGTGTCGTCGGATGGATTTTTGGTGGCTGTTGGTGGTGGTAATGCTACGATTACAGCGACTTCGCAAGATGGAAACAAAGTGGCTTCGACCAATGTAATTGTAAACCCAAGCATCACTGTTTATCCAGCCGAAGATGCTGAATTGGCTGGAGCTGTTGTTACAAATAATCAACCTGGATTTAATGGTGACGGTTTTGCCGATTTTACAAATATGTCCAACGACAACATTAAATGGACGGTATATGCTCCCTATTATGGCGATTTCAATCTGTCGTTTCGCTACGCATTGATGTCGGGTCCACGCAATTTGAAATTAACGGTTAATGGGGTGGATAAAATTACTTCCATTGTTTTTCCGGTAACTGGTGCGTGGTCAAATTGGTCGACTTACAATACTACACAAGCCTTGGAAGCTGGTAACAATACCATTACGCTTACTGCAACTGGTACAAGTGGCGGAAATTTTGATGAATTGGTAATTGGCCGTGATGCAACAGCAATAAATGATTTGATAGTAAATAAATCGGCATCTATTTTTCCAAATCCTTATAAAAACGGTAAACTAAATTTAAATATGAATGGTTTTAGCGATAAGATTAAAGTAACAATTGACAATGTGCTTGGACAAGTTATTTATAGCGAACATTTTGCAAACTCACAGCACATTAGCTTACAGCTATCCGAGAAATTAAACAAAGCGGTGTATTTTGTAACTGTTGAATCGGACGATGCACGTATTATTAAAAAACTTATGGTGGAATAATTATTATTTATAGTATAGCCTTAAAAATCAACCTAAAAAAAAGAATTTCAATATTATATATTTTATAATTGTTGTTTTTGTATGCGAGTTTTAGTAAATTTGCGACATAAATTATTCAAATAAATTATGCAATCAAAGACGAAATATGCCAATCAAAGTAGTTTTTAAATATTTATATTGATTTTTATAACCCCAAAATGCGCACTTAAGGCTCAATTATTATAATTTGTAAATTTATGTTGAACGAAATTTCTTTAAATAAAGCGTCTGTTATAATGCGCACTTATAATCAGGAAGATACAATTGCTCAAGCAATAGAAAGTGTGTTGGCTCAACAATGTGATTTCAAATATGAAATAATAATAGGAGAAGATTGTGGAAATGATAATACACGTAATATTTGTATCGATTACCAAAGCAAGTTTCCTCATATAATAAAGTTGGTTTTATTTGAGAAAAATGTAGGTTTAGTAAAAAACTGGATTGCTTGTATTCAGGAATCAACCGGAAAATATATTACTTCCTGTTCCGGTGATGATTATTGGCATAATACTCATAAGTTGAAATTACAAGTTGATTATATGGAATCTAATCCTGAGTGTGGCGTATTACATACTGATTATCATGTGCTTAATGTAAATAAAAATAAAATATATAAATCAGTATTAAAAAATAAAAATTCTAATATCAAACAAGGATTTGAGTGCCAAGAAGCAATTTTTAAAGGTCAATTAAGTATATGTGCTCCTACTGTTTGTTTTCGTAAATTACTTTTTGATAAATATATTCCAGTGAATGATTACATTACATTAAATTTTCCTATTGAAGATTGGCCAACATGGATAATATTTTCGAAATATT
>CAIWIS010000841.1 GCA_903912795.1 uncultured Bacteroidales bacterium | reverse complement strand
TAGAAAAAGGAAATTTCACCCCGGATGTTATTTTGTTTAAAAACGAATATATTCTAAATAAAGGCACTAACTTTGTTGATATAGATTTTAGTCATATTGGTGTGGAACGTGGCTACTATTTTATTTGTTTCATGAAAAATGAGCTTATCGAAATTGCGGAAAGCGATCAGTTGATTACCGGATTGATGTCGGTGTTTAACTATCAGAACCCTGCTGTTTCTAACTATGGTATTCAGGTTCCGCCAGACAATATTGGCGTTGACAAATTTGAACTTTGGTGTCCAATGCGTCGGCCTAAAGGTAAAAATTTTGCTTTAAAGTTTACTCCAACATTAGAGGCTTTTGAAATGAGCAACCTAAAAAGCGAGTTGCTGCGTCCGGTAGTTGGCACTAATGCATGGGTGGCAAGTTTTGATGATAAAACCCCAACTTTAACGCTTAGCTGGAATGAGAATCAAAGTATAACTAAAATTCGCTTGTTTTTCGACACCGATGCCGATCATGCCATGGAAAATGTGCAAATGGGTCACTATGATTCGGCTATGCCATTCTGTGTGAAAGAATATAAGATATACAATGATCAGAATGTACTTATTTTTGAGAAAAATGATAATCATCAAACGATTAATGACGTTTTGTTCGAACAGCCAGTAGTAACTAAGTGTTTGAAAATTGAGTTGAAACATCCTTCGGCATTAACTCCGGCTGCTTTGTTTGGAGTTATTGTAGAATAAATTTATATACAAAAAAAATGAAAAAACATACAAGCTTTACTTATCTATTGTTCATTGTACTTTTCAGTACGATAGAACTTTTTGCACAGGAAAAAAACAGCAATGTATATGTTCGTGGCGATGCCAAAATAGAATATCGCTGGCGGAGCTATTCCTCAGACGATGAGTTCACTAAACAAGAAGCGAACCGCGGTATAGAAAAGTGGAACGAAGGTTATACTTGGGAACGAGGCTATAAGAGTTGGGATAACGAACAGCTTTTTGGTACCAGCTTGCTTTTCAGAGGCGGCTCGCCGTATGCACGCGCTGTTCGTTGCGTGAGCGACATTGTGCCTGCCGACCGTGCCGGAAAACCGGTAACTTTTGCTATTCCACTGAACTTTTCAATTGGTTCTGAAGAATTGCTGTCGGTTGCTTTAAAGATTAGCGGACAGCGGGAAGAAGTTATATCTCTCAATTTAAAACCGCAGCGTGAAATTTCTGTTACCACAGGGACAACAAAAGTGAGTTTTTATACACTTAAAGCAGGAGTAGTTTCTGGAAACAACTTGTCAACAACAGCGCCTTCAGCAAACAATGTGTCAATTTCAGCTACCGGAATGTTGCATATTCGCGTTTACCCCAGTTTGTTGAATTATGGCGGCAGAATGACCTTTGAATTTTATTCCAATACCAAACACATGGATATAGAGTCGGCACTCGGCATCGGTTCTATATGGAAGGACATGAGCAACACCAACATCAAAGCAGCATGGGAGAAAAGCGGTTTAACCGAAGAAAAACTGGATACCTATTATAAGTTGCATGTTCAAAGTTTGATAGAATGGAATAGTAAAGCGCAGGCAATTTCTGAAAACCTCTCAAAACAAGCAAAAGTAGAAGTTTCCTGTTCTGAAATTGGTAAAGCGTATGACCGTGGAGAAAGGCGCGTAATGGCATATAGCGGTACACCTATCAAAGATTATCAGAACGATAGCACTACGCAGCAAATGAGCGAAATGGCAAAATCAGTTACCACACAAATGGGTAAAAAATTCTCGTTGTTTCGCTACCAACATCAGGGTTTTTTGTGGGATATAAATCACCCCGACCAGCTCAATAAAACCGAAAAAGCATATTTTGACCTTTGGATAAAAGCAGCCAAAGAGTCTTCAGAAGAGGTAATGCTTGATATTCAGTTTTGGGGTTATTTCGATGCTTACAAAAAGTTTTCAAAAATAGGCACACAGGCTTTGCCTGCCGAAGGTGTTCCCGGCTATACATGGGATAAATTGCGCACCGGATATATCACCGCTTTGCGTTATGCAAAGAAAACCTGCCCCCAGTTTAAAATATTTGAGATGGTGTATGAGTTCGATAATATATCCAACACAGAAGTTCACCGCGATGCACATTACCAGTTGTACAAAACCATGTATCAGGCGGTGAACGAAGTGAACAAAGATTTAGCTCCTGCCGATCAAATTAAAATTGCAGGTTTGGGCGTTAATACCCCCGATGGTCGCATGGATTTTATTGATGGTTTCTTGAAGCGCTTTAAGGCAGATGCAGACCCTCAAAAACACCTCGATTACCTTACCTGGCATACCTATCTTTTCCCGGCAGCCAATCCAAATACGCCTAAAGGATATAAAGACAAACTCAATTCTCTTTTAGAGAAAAATCAATTGCCGCTGAACCTGCCTGTAATTGTGAACGAATTGGGCTTGGCCGAACCTTCTACCATCGAAGATTTATCTGATTTAATAGGAGCTTCACGAAAAGAAGCTGCTATGGCTTGTTTTTCAGCATCAATTCACGATTGGTACTTGCGCGAAAATGGCAACTTCATTCCCATTTCAGGAGCTGGATGGCACTTTACGTTGCTTACTTATGGCAAACAAAATGTGCTTTCGCCTTATGCCAAAGGAATGGTTCTCCGCAGCCGTTTGGGCGATGCCACTATTCCGTCAGTTGCTACACCTCAAGACGATAAAGGATACGGGCTTTATAGCTTTGCCACCAAAGAAGATAAAAAATTATCGGTATTGGTTTGGAGTGCATCACCTGCCATTTTCTACAGCCATGCCAAAGCACTCCATTATCCTAAAACAGAAGTTGTTTTTAACGACTTACCTGCCGATTTCCAGAAAGGGAAACTGAAGGTAACCATACAATCGT
>CAIWIS010000840.1 GCA_903912795.1 uncultured Bacteroidales bacterium | reverse complement strand
GAGCAAACCAATGGTAATATTAAATTCACAAATAGTGGCCAGACTGTTACATTTAATGGTGGATGTACAACCGCAAATGGTAACTCTACTGCTGAAATATTTAATTTTAATGGAGTTAGTCCAACAATTAATTTCAGTGGAAACTTTAATGATGGTGCAGCAGGAACTACTTTTTCAGTTACTGGCACCGAAGTTCCTGTTATCAATTTTAATAACGGCACCTCGGGTTCTCCTATGACAACAACATTAGCCAATCTGCGTGGAGCTGTAACGGTGAATGGCTTTAGAACTGCATCTGGAAATTTCCGCACATCGAATGCTACTGCAGCCGCATATTCTATGAATATTGCTGGTACGCTCAATCTTGGAGCATCAACCTCAGTCGCTTCTAATACTGGCGGAGGTACAAACATATTAAGTGGTACTGGTACAATTAAATTAACTGGTTCGTATGCAACACAAGTGTCCGGTTACTCAGCTAACAACCTCCAAGGTACTGGAACACTTCATTTTGCAGGTTCAACATTACAAACCATTCCATCTGGCACTTATGCAAATATGATTATTGATAATGCAACAGGCGGTGCAACTCTTGGAGGAAATACCACTGTTACAAATGCTTTAACACTCACAGCCGGAACGTTGGCTACAGGTGCTAATAATTTGACTTTAAATGGATCAACATCGGGTACTGGGCTAATAAATACTGCAACTGGTACACTTACTTATGGTGGAGCTACAGAACAAACACTGGCAGCTGCTAACTTAACAAGTGGCACAGTGAATAATTTGGTTGTCAATGCAGGCTCTAAACTGACAACTTCGGGTACTATTGCAGCTACTAACCTTACGCTCAATAGTAGCGCAAGCGGTACAGCTACCTTGGTGGATAATGGAACATTGACTGCTACTACTGCCAATGTAAAACAATACCTGCCATCGTATCGCAGTTGGTATATGACTTCGCCTATGACTGGCACTTCAACCGTTCCAGTGGATAATAACACGCTTACACCAGCATTAATTAAACTGTACAACGAAACATTGGGCGATCCGGCTGGCTGGACTACCGCTGCAGGCATGAAAGGCGGAACAGGTTATATTCTTAATCCGGGAACAACAAGTGGAGCATCTACTCTTACTTTTACAGGCACTTTAAACAATGGTAATGTGCCCGTAGATCTTACCCGTTCAAGTGTAACAAAAGCTGGGTTTAATCTAATTGGCAATCCGTATCCTTCGCACATTGTGTGGACAACCGATATGGCTGCTTCAGCTAATCTATTGCCTTCTATTTGGTATCGCACAGCCGTATTCGATGTTGATCATAATGTGTATTCGTTTGAAACCTATAATGCTGCCGGAACAATAGCAGTGCCTGAAGTGGCTACTCCATATATTCCGCCTATGCAGGGATTTTGGGTCAGAGTGGATGACGCTCACAGCACTGGCCAACTTATGTTTACCAATGCCATGCGCTATCACAAAGATGCGAATGCTTTAAAAGCTCCTGCTGTTAAAAATACTGAGAATCAGATTTTACGTTTACAAGTTACAGGTGGAAATTTGACCGACGAAGCTGTTATCTATTTTAATAGCAATGCATCAAATACATTCGACAGGTACGATTCGCAAAAAATGCTCAATGGTTCAAACTCGAGTATCCATGACATTTATACAAGTGCCGGCACTGAAAAACTGGTTATTAATGGTCTGAAAGAAATTGCTTATGATACCGAAATACCACTTCACATCCAAGTAAATGCATCAAATGCAACTGCTTTCACCCTTAAGGCAAATGAAATAAGTAATTTTGATGCGGGTACACCTGTATATATTAAAAATAACACTACAGGTATGCAACAATTAATTTCCGATGGCTCGGTATATGATTTTTCGCGAACAGAAATTGGCGTTGAACCAGCGTTTAGTTTATTAATTAAAGCGCCGGGCACAACAACTTCTTTTGCAAAGACAGAGACTGATAATGTTCAGATTTATGTAAACGTAAACCGACAAATTGTAATCAAAAATCCAAATGCAACTAAAAATACTGTAGCTTCTGTTTATAATTCAGTAGGTCAGCTATTAGTTAATCAGCATTTAACTGGAAATGTATTTGTAATGAACAGAGCATTTGATGCAGGCGTATATTATGTAAAAGTAAATGGAGTTTCATGTAAAGTAATTGTAAAATAAATTATGATAAAAGAAATAATTAAATCAGACAAACGCCACTATTTAACTCCAACAGTAGAAAGTGTGCAACTGGATAACGAAATATCTTTAGCGTTGGCATCGGCTCCTCCACATAGTGGTGATGAGGTAAACCTTACACCCGGGTTTTTAAGTAATAATCCATTTAGAATTGATAATGCTTAATTGATCTTTTTAAAAACTATATAATTGGTTTGGCAATTTCTTCACGGGGATTACCAAACCAATTTACTTTTATTCAAAGTATAAACGATTACTGAATTTTAGCAAGTAATCCGAAATTATTAATGCTATGTTTTAATTAATATTTTTTCCGACCCTGCCTGCCGTCAGACAAGTCCCAAACCCCCTATTGGGGGCTTAAAAGTCCTATTAAGGGATATGTTTTATAATTCGACAGTAGAGAACATGTCTTTAAGCCCCCATTCGGGGGTTT
>CAIWIS010000839.1 GCA_903912795.1 uncultured Bacteroidales bacterium | reverse complement strand
CTTAAATCCTGCTGAGAGTAAGGCTCTTCGAACCATGCCTTTGGCGCAATAGGTTGTAAGAATTGCATCTGAATTGCAAGCATCGAATATTTTTCTGAATTGCTGCTCTGTCCACATTTCGGGTTGTTTATCAGGCGAAAATGCATCGAAATACACAATGTCGAATTTGTTGTTGAAAGTTGTTTCAGTAAAATCGCATTTCATTTTTTGGATATAAAAATGGCTATTTATCTCAATTTTTTTTTCCCAATCCGAATTCTGTAATTTTACGAAAATAGTTTTTTTTGAAAGTATGCTTGAATAATTTAATTGTAATGCTGTTTCAATTGGAATTGGAAATTTCTCTAGTGTAGTATAATGTATATTCGTATCTGACTTTTCAGCTTCAATTGCTGTCAACAAGGCATTTAAGCCTGTTCCAAAGCCAATTTCTAATATATGTATTGTTTTTTTAGTACATATTTTTAATGCTGCATCAATAAAAATATGCATCGATTCCTGAATAGCACCATGTGTTGAGTGGTAAGTTTCGTCAATAGCAGCAAAATAAAGTGTATGCGAACCATCAGTGGTAATTTGTAATTCAGTTTCCAATTGCGTGTTTTTTTGCAAAGATACTGATTATTTTTAAAGTGTTTGTGAATATAATGTTAATTGTATGTGTTTGATATTTAGCTATGTAAATTAAAATGCTAGGATTTTTTGCGAATTATTCCAGTAATTAAAGAACATATCTGTATTATATTTGTTGTTATTAGTACATAAACAAACAAGTTTCAATAGCATAATGAAAAATATAAATATGAGAAAGACAATCGTTTTATTTGCGTTTGTAATGAGCGGTTTACTAATATTCGCTCAAAAGGGGATTATAAAAGGTAAGGTTTTTAATGCCAAAAGCAATGAACCACTTGAATTTGCAAATATTCTTATTCAAGGTACACTTATTGGTTCAACATCCGATTTGGATGGAAATTTTATTTTCACAGGAATCGATCCAGGATTTGTACGCTTAGTTGTAAGTTCTGTTGGATTCGAAACTGCTATTTCGTCGGAAGTACAGGTTCAAGGTAATCAAACTTCCTTTATCGACATTCCAGTTAATGAAGCAGCCTTTGCTATACAAGAGGTAGTGGTTCGTAAAAATATAAATGTAAAGCGAATCGAAAGTCCTATTTCTGTGTTGTCCATTGGAGTTCAGGAAATTGAAAAAAGTGCAGGTGCTAACCGCGATGTGTCGAAGGTAGTGCAAGCTTTGCCAGGTGTTGGAGCTACCGACCCAAATCGTAACGACCTAATTGTTCGTGGTGGTGGACCTTCCGAAAACGTGTTTTACTTGGATGGAATTGAAATTCCAATTATCAATCACTTTGCAACACAAGGTGCTTCTGGTGGTGCTGTGGGCGTGTTGAATCCCGATTTTATACGCGAAATTAATTTTTATACAGGGGCATTTCCAGCTAACAGAACAAACGCATTGAGCTCGGTAATGGAAATTCGCCAGAAAGATGGTAGTAAGGACCGTGTGCATACTAAACTTTCGGTAGGTGCCTCGGATGCTGCGCTAACTATTGATGGACCTTTAAGTAAAAAATCTACTTTCATTGTTTCGGCTCGCCAGTCGTACTTGCAGTTTTTGTTTAAAGCTATTGGTTTGCCATTTTTGCCAACTTACAACGATTTTCAGTTAAAATACAAATACGAGATTGACAAGAAGAACGAAATTACCTTTTTGGGAATTGGTGCTATCGACGATTTAGTACTTAATAAATACGATGATCCTGCTAAACCAGCCACCGAAAGCCAGAAATACTTATTATCCTATTTGCCAATTTACAAGCAATGGAATTATACGGTAGGTGCTGTATACAAGCATTTTAACGATAAACACATCGATAATTGGATTTTGAGTCGCAATATGTTGCGCAATAATAATTTCAAGTTCAAAGATAACGATGAGGTAGCTGCCATTAAAACACAGGACTATTTATCGGACGAAGCAGAGAATAAATTGCGCTTTGAACGCGATTACAGGTCTTTACCTATTAAGTTAAAAGTGGGAGCAGGGTTGCGCTATTCACACTATACGAATGAAACATTTCGAAATATATTTGGATTACCAACGCCTTTGACCTATAATACAGAGCTTAATCTTTTTGGTTATCAAGCCTTTGTTCAAGCTTCGGATGAATATTTGAACGATCAACTTAAACTTTCTATAGGTTTAAACTTGGTGGCAAACAATTACAATGATAATATGAAAAACCCGTTAAATCAGTTGTCGCCACGTATTTCGGCCTCGTATGCCGTAAACGAACGATTTGATATAAATGCCAATATTGGTCGGTATGCCATGCAGCCTGCTTATACTACTATGGGTTACAAAAACTCAAACGATGAATTTGTGAATCGTCAAAACCTGAAGTATATTGCTTCTAATCAATTTATTGCAGGTATTGAGTTTCGTCCACAAGATAAAATGAAAATAACAGTTGAAGGTTTTTACAAACAATACGAAAACTACCCTATGTCGGTACGCGAAGGAATAAGTATTGCTAGTAAGGGAGGCGATTTTGGTCAGATTGGAGATGAAGAAATTACTTCGACAGGTAAAGGACGCGCGTATGGATTTGAGGTGCTTTATAAGATTATGGAATGGAAAAACCTCAATATAACTTCCACGTATACTTATTTTAGAAGTGAGTTTACCGATATTGCTGGCGAATACCGACCATCATCCTGGGATACACGTCATTTGTTTAATTTGATAGGAAGTTATAAATTTGCAAAAAGTTGGAATGTTGCAGGTCGCTGGCGATTTGTAGGCGGTGCACCATACTCGCCTATTGACGAAGTTAAATCAAGCTTAAAAGCTGCATGGGATATAACTAATCAACCATACTTGGATTATTCACGATTTAACGAATCGCGTTTAAGCAATTCGCATCAATTGGATATTCGTATAGATAAAGAATTTTATTTCAAAAAATGGGTGTTGAATTTTTATGTGGATGTGCAAAATGTATATAATTTCAAAACGCAAGGTCGACCAATTTATACCAATACTGATGTATCAACCGGAAATCCGGTAACTGACCCTATGGATAATAGTAAATATGTATTGCGTACTATCGACTCGTTTGGAGGTAATTTATTGCCAACTATTGGTTTAATATTTAAGTTATAAAGTTCATAAAAGTTATAAGGTTCATAAAGTTATAAAGTTCATAAAGTAGAAAAATATGAGAACAAAAATATTTATTGCATTACTACTTGTTACAGGATTTGTATTTGCAGGAAAAAAAGTAAAAACTGAATTATTTTCGGTTGAAAAGTACGGAACAAAAAACACAGGTACTTCATTGCAACTCAAGTTTGCAAAGGGAGTGGAACACAATCATCCATTGTTTGCTTTGTGGCTTGCCGACGACAAGGGGAAGTACATCCAAACACTTTATGTGTCCGAAAGCATTGGTAAAGGTGTGTTTAAACGCGGTTCAAGGGCAACAGGTAAATGGATGCCTGGCGAAATTCAGCGTCCGGCAACGCTGCCCTATTGGATACATCAACGTAACGAAAAAAACGAGAAAGGTGGATTGTTGCCAACGCCTCAAAATCCTGTTGTTGACGCATATACAGGTGCTACACCTCAGTCTTCGTTTGTTTTGAATGTAATTACCGAAAAGCCATTGAATGGAAACTATAAAATCATGCTGGAGTTGAATCAATCATGGGATTGGAACGAAGCTTGGTACAATGCCCGTTTTCCCGACGATAAAGAATATAAAACTTCGAGTCAACCAGCTTTAGTGTATGCAG
The DNA here is from genome assembly GCA_903912795.1 of uncultured Bacteroidales bacterium. GTDB lineage: Bacteria > Bacteroidota > Bacteroidia > Bacteroidales > Paludibacteraceae > Paludibacter. The sequence continues at coordinate 140 of CAIWIS010000839.1, read as the reverse complement.
CGGATATTAATTCAACAAAAATTGGTGTCGAAATACCCTTAAAACCCATTGGTCACAGTCATTATTCAGGCAAAGATGGTAGTTTAACCACCGATTTGACCACAATTACTACTGCACTCAAAATTGCCAAAAACATAAGT
>CAIWIS010000838.1 GCA_903912795.1 uncultured Bacteroidales bacterium | reverse complement strand
ATAGTGCAATAAAGTCTAAATTAGGCGGAAATAGTTATAATAATTTTGATACGGATGCATCGTTTTATATAAAAACTTTAGTTCCAGATGAACCTGAAGTTGCCAAAACAAAATTAATGACTTATGGCGGACGTGTGGAAGGTGGTGATTTGAAATGGACTTTTAATAATGCAGTTGACGATGCTTCGTATGCTGTAAATACTGGTCTAAAAGCAGCTCTAACCAATTACACAACGGCGTTAGTTGCCGTACAGGGCGAAACAACTGTTATAGTTAGCAGCCAGACATTAGTGTCCGAAACCGACATAAATCAGGCCGTAGAAAGTGGCACGCCTATTGAACCAATGATATTTACCTGGGGTGGTGATGCAACTAACGCTGCTGTTACCGGATTACCTGCATCGGGCATAAGTTTTGTAAAAGATGCTACTGCTAAAACCATAACTGTTTCGGGCACACCTACGGGCAATGTTTCGTTTACCGTTACTACCAGTGGCAGTGCAGGAACACCTGCATCATTATCGGGAACAATTACACTTGGAACAGTTGTTGAGCCTCCAGTAGGCGATATGATTCACAACTTTACGGTATCGGGCAAAACGAGTACATTTTTTGCAATTACCGGAAATATGAACAGCACCAATGGAAGCGTAAGCTATGCTGGTTTGACACTGACAAGTCGTATGAAAATTGAATCGAGTACTTCAATTATATTTACAACGTCACAACCGGGTACATTGACATTGGTGTTTGATGCAACCTTTACCGGTACAATAAAAGTGGATGGAGTTGCGTACAATGCCGTTGCAGGAATAGCAACCATAAATATTTCGGCAGGTTTGCACACCATCACAAAAGGTGAAACAGCAAACTTGTTCTATATTAAAATTGCAAATAGCACTACCAATGGAGTGATAAATCCGAGTGCGGATGCTGTAAGAATCTACCCAAATCCAGTTTGCAGTAATATGACTGTTATAGCAAATGCGAATATCACCAAAGTAGAAATTTACAGCCTAACCGGAATCTTAATGAACTCAACAGTAAATCAAAATTCTATTGATGTAAGTGAACTGCGTAGTGGAAACTATTTGGTAAAAGTATATACTACCGAAGGATTCAGCACACAACAGCTAATTAAGGAATAAGACTGTGAATGTAGGAATATGGAAATGTAGAATATAAATGTAAATCTACACAATAAAAAATCCCGATAAATCTTCAATGAACTGCACCCCAAAAGTTAGACAAAAAACTTTTGGGGTGTATTCTCATATCACATCATTGCCACATCATTTCACCGTCTTTGGCACCAAATCAACCAGACTTGCAATTTTCACAGGTTTACCACTGTCGCAACTTTTGCGGGCAGCTATACCTGTAAGAATGGCAAAAGCACCATCGCGCACGTTTGCCGACTGATGCATTGGGTCTTCTTTTACGTTTCGCCAAATTTTGTCGTGCATCAACTTATCACCACCACCATGACCTTCGGACTGAGGAACACGAATATAATTACGCGCACCAAAATTACGAGTTATCATTATTTCATCGTAATCGCCATCGTGTGTGAGATTGCTTTCCTGAATCCATGCATCGATGCGGCCTTTAGTACCGTTAAATGCTATGCGATAACCTTCGTAAGGCGAATAAGCAGTGAGCGAATACGCTACCTGAACACCGTTGGCATATTTAATGGAGGCACACATTTTATCAAAAATATCAATATCTTCTTTAAAAACACAACCATCACGCAGGTATCCATCGTGCTTTTCGTTGTCGGTATACAGCATTTTGTAATACTCGTTTTTGTTTACATCCCAGTAAAAGTTGCAACTCTCCTTATAACTGCAAGTTCGGCAATTTGTACCACGTTGTTTGCCATTTTTACCATAAAAATCGAGCGAACCATAAGCAAAAACTTCTTCGGGTTCGGAGTTGAGCCACCAACCAAGCAAATCGAAATGATGCGATGCTTTATGCACCCACAGCGAACCACCAACCTCACGTTTACGATGCCAACGTCGGAAATAATCGGCTCCGTGGCTGGTATCCAAATACCAATGAATATCGACTGAAGTGATTTCGCCAATTTCACCTTTGTTAATTAGTTCCCAAATTTTAGCACGATGGGGCGAATATCGGTAATTAAAGGTAACAATTACTTGCTTTCCGGTGCGTTTTTGTGCATCGAGTATCGCCTGACATTTGGGTTCGTCGGGAGTCATAGGTTTTTCGGTGAGCACATCGCATCCAAGTTCCAAGCCGCGAATAATAAAATGGTCGTGAAGAGCATCTACCGTTGTAACTATCAGCACATCAGGTTTTGTTTCCTTCATCATCAACTCAAAATCGGAATATGTTTTACACGTAGCACCCATAAAATTTTTGGCTGCTTCGAGTCGTCCGGGATTGGTATCGCATAAGCCCACATATTCCACCATATCGCCGTAGTTGGAAATCACGGTTTTCCCCCACATAGTTGTACCACGTGAGCCAGTTCCAATAAGAGCAACTTTCCTTTTTTGATTTTCAACAATAGCAGCCTTTTTTGATTTAGCTGCTTCGGCTACAAGTGGAAGCGAACTTAAAAGCACACCTGTAGCACCTACAACTGATTTGGCTAAAAAACTCCGACGATTCATGTTGTTTTCCATAATAATATATTTGGGTTTTTAATCAGTTGCTAAATTAGCGTTAATTAAAATCACTTATGTGGAATATTTGACGTTT
>CAIWIS010000837.1 GCA_903912795.1 uncultured Bacteroidales bacterium | reverse complement strand
CTAAGTGAATCGCAACTCAACATTAAATCTTTTTCTATTTACGATGCCCTTACCGACGAAAAATTAGCTGATTTCACGTCTGTTAAACTTTTTGGTAGTTTTGAGCAATTTGCGTCGGTTTATACACTCGATTTTAGCAATTTCAGAAACGAAGGCGCATTTTTCATAAAGACTGATAATTGTTATTCGCCTACTATCCTTATCGATAAAAATGCCTACAGAGGAAGTGCCGACTTTTTACTTCAATACCTTCGGCAGCAGCGTTGTGGCTACAATCCAAGTTTAAATGCCTATTGTCATCAGGAGGATGGTATGGAAGTACCTGAGCTCAAAGTGATAAGCCCTCCTATAAACAAAAAAACCAAAACCACGCTGCAGCCCTTAGCACCTCGCACAATTGATGTAACAGGCGGTTGGCACGATGCTTCGGATAATTTGAAATACGGAAGCACATCGGCTACAGCAGTTTTTCAGTTGCTTTATGCCTATCGTATGAATCCAGCAGCTTTTTCAGATAATTTTGATGCCAATGGCTTGGCTTTTCCAAATAAAATACCGGATGTACTCGACGAGGCTAAATGGGGATTAGATTGGTTACTTAAAATGAATCCGAAGGACGATGTTGTGTATTATCAAGTTGGTGACGACCGCGACCTTACTGAGCTCCGATTACCTACAGCCGATAAAGTTGATTATGGCTGGGGCGAAGGTGCCGAACGCCCAGTGTACAAAGCTACTGGCAAACCCGAAGGTTTAAAAAATTTCAAAAACAGAACAACAGGAATTGCGTCCATTGCCGGAAAGTATTCGGCTGCATTTGCGCTAGGTTCCGAAATGCTTCGAAAATTTTACCCCAACTTTGCTGATACTCTTCAGCGAAAAGCATTTACAGTATACGAATATGGCAAAAACTACCCAGGGGTTTGCCAATCAGTGCCTTACAATGTTCCCAATTTTCACGAAGAAGACAATTGGGCCGACGATATGCAACTGGCTGCTACACAGTTATATCAATTGAGTTTCGACACGAAATACCAATCCGAAGCTGCTGCTTATGGTCGTAAAGAACCCATAATTCCATGGCTTTTTGCCGATACAGTGAATCATTATCAATGGTATCCGTTTACTAATTATGGTCATTATGTACTGGCAAATTCCGAAAAGCCGAAGTTTAAAAACGAGTTTCTACAAAATATTCGATTTGGACTTCAAAGAGCACAATTACGAAAAAACGATAATCCTTTTGGAATAGGTGTACCTATGGTTTTGTATTCGAATAACTATGTTACTGCGCTTGCCACGCAATGCAACTTGTACCGTCGATATGCTGGCGATTCAACCTATATTGAAATGGAAACTGCACTTACTGATTGGCTTTTTGGGTGCAATCCTTGGGGCACAAGCATGGTTGTAGGGCTTCCGGCAATGGGTAGAACGCCAAAAAACACACATTCAGCATTATGGGCCGAAAAAGGAATTGCTCAAAAAGGAGGATTGGTTGTTGGTCCTGTTCGTCGCTCTATTTCGAAAAGTGTAAATGGCGTAAAATTATCAAAAAAAGATAGAGATAGCAGGTTTCAAACAAAATGGGCTGTTTACCACGACGATTTTTCGGATTACCAAACGAATAAACCGACTTTGGATGGTACAGCATCGCTTGTATATTTACTTGGTGCAAAGCAATTTGAAGAAAACAAACAAGCTGATAAAAATCTAATTCGCGATGGCGGAATAATACGTAGTAATACCGACAAAAAGCAAATCAGCCTTGTATTTACAGGTCATGAATTTGCCGATGGAGCAAAAAAAATAAGAAAAGCATTGACTAAAAACAATATCAAAGCTTCATTCTTTTTTACTGGCGATTTTTTGCGAAAATCAAAATTTAAATCGATAGTCAAGAATCTAAAAAAGGAAGGACACTATATAGGTGCGCATTCCGATCAACATTTGCAATATTGTCAGCAGGATAATCCCAAATCGCTTTTAATAGATAAATTCTTATTTTTGAGCGATTTAAAAGAGAATTATAATGAACTGGCAGAGTTTGATATTAAAAAATCGGATGCACGTTTTTTTATTCCACCTTATGAATTATACAACGATAGTATCAGCTTGTGGTGCAAAGAAGTTGGCATTACCTTGGTTAATTTCACACCAGGAACACGTTCAAACGCCGATTATTCTATTCCCGAAATGCGTGAACAATATTATTCGAGCGATGAAATTTACAAGCAAATACTAAAAGTGGAAGCCAGCGAAGGATTAAACGGACACATTATGCTGTTTCATATTGGTACCGATCCTCGACGAACCGATAAATTTTACAACAAGCTAAACACTTTGATAGTGGAACTAAAAAACAAAGGATATAAATTTGTTGATTTAAGTGAGGCTACCGGAATAAACAAACCCAATACACTAAGTGTTGAAAATAAAAAAAGGAAACATTAAAAATGCTTCCTTTTTGAAACTGGGGTGGAAAACGGGGCTCGAACCCGCGACCTTCGGAACCACAATCCGACGCTCTAACCGACTGAGCTATAACCACCATGTTTTGCGGTGCAAAGATAATACAGCTAATGGTTCTATGCAATAGATAAGACAAAAATCTTTTTCATTTTTTTAATTACCAACATATCAGACTCTAACAAGTAGATTTAAATGAAATATTATATTACAAACGAAAAATTGGATGCTCAAATCGTTGAAATTCGCAAAAAAATAAGACTTTTGAAGAATGGAATCGTGGCTGACTCAATGTCTCGAAAGGGAATTATTTACGTTAAAAACTATGGAGTAGCTTTACCCGACTTAAAAGAATTGGCTAAAAAATATCAACCTTCGAACGATTTAGCTGATAGACTTTGGCTAATTGGCTGGCGCGAAACAGTGATTCTTTCCATTCTATTACAACCTATCGAAACATTCAGCATTGAAAAAGCTATTGCTAGAGTGAATTCGATTAAAAACAACGAAACTGCCGAAATAATTTGCATGTATTTATTGAGTAAAACTGACTTTACTCCTACCCTATGCTTTGATTTAATTGATTCGGAAAACACACAAAACCAAACTACTGGCTTTATGCTTGCGGCACGCATTTACTCAAAACTGACCGACGAACAAGCCGAAAAATTAATTAAACGTTGTGTTCAATTTTCAATTACGGAGAATTATAATCTGTATAAATCAATAGGATTGTGTTTAAGTAGGCTTGTTCGAATTAACAGCAATACAGCCAATACAATTAAACTACTTGTTGAAAACTTTCAGAAGCTTGAAACTCCATCACAATGCCACATAGCGAATGAAGTGAAGCAAGAGTTGGAATTTTTAATATAAATGTAAGGAAAATAGCCCGAAAAGTTGTATTTTTGCATTCGGTTGGCCAAAATAAGGATTTAAGTGAAAGAAGAAATAACCTATGAAGCTATCAAAGAAGTTTTTACAGCCTATTTACACAAAAAAAAGCTCCGTAAAACTCCCGAAAGATATGCCATATTAGAAAAAATATATTTGAGTGAAGCCCATTTCGATGCTGAAACGCTCTGTAGCGACATGCAAACCGAATACAGGGTAAGCCTTGCAACGGTTTACAATACAATTGAAATAATGCTCGATTGTAGCTTAATTGTTAAACATCCATTTGTAGGACTCACTTCGAAATACGAAAAAACTTTTGGTAAAACAACGCATCACCATTTGATATGCTCAAAGTGTGGCAATGTGAGGGAGTTTACGGATAAAAAAATTCAAACAATGCTAAAGTCAAAAACTTTCGCAACGTTCGAAACAACACATTATTCGCTGTATTTGTATGGTTTGTGCAATAAGTGCAAACCACAAAAAAAAAAGAGTTTGAAAAATTAAACACATAGCAATTGTGTATTCTACGCGGTTAGATGTATTTATTCATTTAAACGCTAAACAAAAAAACAAGTAAAAAATAATTATAACACATGAAAGCAGATGTTTTATTAGGCCTCCAATGGGGCGACGAAGGGAAAGGAAAAGTAGTTGATGTATTAACTCCTGGTTACGATTTAGTTACGCGCTTTCAGGGTGGACCCAATGCTGGTCACACCTTGGAATTCGAAGGTAAAAAATTCGTTTTGCGCTCAATTCCATCTGGTATATTTCAGGGCGACAAAATTAATGTTATTGGAAACGGAGTTGTGCTTGACCCCGCTTTGTTTAAAGCCGAAGTGGATGCATTAGCCACATCAGGTCATCCATTAACCAAACGATTAAAAATTTCAAAGAAAGCGCATCTTATACTTCCAACTCACCGTTTACTTGATGCTTGCTACGAAGCAGCTAAAGGAACCGATAAAATTGGTACTACAGGCAAAGGAATTGGCCCAACTTATACCGACAAAGTAAGTCGTAACGGACTTCGTGTAGGTGATATACTTACTAATTTCGACGAAAAATACAAAATTGCAACCGATCGTCACAAAAAAATTCTGGAACAACATAATTTCAGTTACGATTTAACTGAACTTGAAAATGCTTGGTTCGATGGTATTGAATGCATTAAGCAATTTGAACTTATTGATAGCGAACACTTTGTAAATAATGCATTAAAAAGCGGAAAGAAAGTATTGGCCGAAGGAGCTCAAGGAACAATGCTTGACATTGATTTTGGTTCGTATCCTTTTGTAACATCTTCGAATACAATATGTGCCGGCGCATGTACTGGACTAGGTGTTGCTCCTCGAAATATTGGTGAAGTGTATGGCATTTTCAAAGCCTATTGCACCCGCGTTGGTAGTGGCCCCTTCCCTACTGAATTGTTCGACGAAACTGGCGACACCATGCGCAAAATTGGTTTTGAATTTGGTTCGGTAACTGGTCGCCCTCGTCGTTGTGGCTGGATTGATTTAGTAGCCTTGAAATATGCTGTTATGATTAATGGAGTATCGCAATTGATAATGATGAAAAGCGATGTAATGGATGCCTTTGAAACAATTAAAGCATGTGTTGCCTACAAAATTGATGGTGTAGAAACAGAGCAATTTCCGTTTGATTTGAACGATGGTGCTGAACCTATTTATGTAGAAATGGCAGGTTGGAATACCGACATGACAAAAATGCAAAGCGAAGATGAATTTCCCGAAGAGTTTAATGCCTATTTAAGTTTCTTGGAAGAAGAATTGGAAGTACCTATAAAAATCGTATCGGTTGGTCCTGACCGTGCTCAAACTATTATTCGATAAGCTCTTTATAGTCAATTTTTGTAGTTACATTCTATTATTGAACTTTTTTGAAAGCTGTCTTGTTTCATTTACAAGTCAGCTTTTTTTGCCAATTGACAAATATCAACATCTGACAAAAAGTCTTTTGGCAAGGAATTTGACAAATCAAAGTCATTAATAAAAAAAACAATTAGAATTATGTTAGGAAGTTATATTATTTTTGGAGTATTTGCCTTATTAAGTTGGGCAATATCAGCTCGTTTACAATCAAAATTTAAAAAGTATTCTCGTATTCCCATTCCCAAAGGAATGACTGGAAAACAAGTGGCTGAAAAAATGTTACGCGATAATGGTATTTACGATGTTAAAGTAATTTCAACAGCTGGTCAATTAACCGACCACTACAATCCGCTAACAAAAACAGTAAACCTGAGTGAAGGCGTTTACGATGCTTGCTCGGTATCAGCAGCGGCCGTAGCGGCACACGAATGCGGTCATGCTGTTCAACATGCCACAGCATACGCGCCACTTACTATGCGCTCTAAATTAGTACCTGTAGTGAATTTTGCTTCGAACTGGATGCAATGGGTATTACTTGCTGGTATTTTACTTGTAAATTCGTTTCCACAGTTATTATTAGCTGGAATAGTGTTGTTTGCAGTCACAACCTTATTTAGTTTCATTACATTACCGGTTGAAATTAATGCAAGCAGCAGAGCATTGGAATGGTTAAGTACTGCTGGAATTACCAACTACGAAACGCATGAACCCGCTAAAGATGCTTTAAAATCAGCTGCTTACACTTATGTAGTAGCAGCATTAGGCTCATTAGCTACTTTGGTTTATTATATTTTAGTATATTTAGGACGCAGAGATTAATATCGATTTTTTTTCGTACTTTTGCAATCCTAAAAATGGCTCCGTAGCTCAGCTGTATAGAGCGTCAGATTCCGGTTCTGAAGGTCAAGGGTTAGAATCCCTTCGGGGTCACAAAAAAACAATCCCAATCACTGTAAAATCAGTTGATTGGGATTTTTGCTTATATCTCCTTCTTCCTCCAATTTCCTTTTATTAAATACAAATAACCAAGCCCACCAATGAGTATCCAATATACAAATTCGGACATCCAAACAACTGCGACTGAACTTGGATTGATAATGCTTGTATAATAAACATAACTGATATAGAATAATAAAGTAACTACTTCCATCAGAAATGCTGTACGGGTGTTTCCTGTGCCCGAAACGCCATTGAAAACAATAAAAAAACCAGCGAACAGCAAATTTGCAACAGATACTATTTGTATTACCGAAATGCTTGCTTGAATAAGACTTTGGTCATCAGTATAAATTCGAGCCATTAATTCAGGAAAAACAAGTGTGAAAATCATAAGTGGCAAAACTAAAATAATGGATATAAATGCCACTTTATTTATTAAAGGAACTACTTCTTCTTTGCGCCCCGCTCCTATCAAATTGCTAACTAGTGTATTAACAGTTGTTGCTAAAGCTGATGCAGGAATCATCAACAATATATACAAACTACGGCCGATATTGGAAACTGCTAATGGTCGTTCGCCCATGTGTTCAATAAAAATAAAGAACATAAACCAAGTAGAAATCGAAAGAAAATATTGGAACATGATAAAAATGGACAATTCCAATATCTGTAATACAGTTTTTAATTCAAATTTACGAATTTGAAATAAGCCGTATTGTTTTAAATCAACTTTAAAGACAGTAAATATAACCACATAAATAAGTGTTACAGCCTCAGCAATAACCTAAGCTATAGCAGCACCTTCAATTCCCATAGGAGGGAAACCGAATTTACCAAAAATCAAAATATAATCTAAAACAATATTGGTAAGAGCCATTAAAATTGCCGAAGTAGTCAAAATGCGAGTTTGAGTAACACCTACATAAAACGCACGAAATATGGCACTTGCAAAAACAAAGAAATAGCCATAAATGCGCCAATCCAAGAATGCAACTGCCGATTTGTACACTGGCTCCGAACTAACTATATATTTCATAAGTAGTGGAACACCGAATAACGAAACACCAAAAATAACAAGACTTAATACAAAATTAAAAAGTAAAGCATTATTAAATATGGCTCCAATTTGCTTGTAATTTCCCTCTCCATTTCGGCGCCCAATAAGTATTTGTGCACCCTGACTAAACCCAAAACCAACCATAAAAATAGCAAAATAAAACACACCTCCAATGGCCGATGCTCCTAGTTCAACCTCTCCTACTCTTCCTAAAAATGCTGTATCAGTAACATTAATTATTGATATTTGAATG
>CAIWIS010000836.1 GCA_903912795.1 uncultured Bacteroidales bacterium | reverse complement strand
TTGTTTGTGATGTATTGTTTATATGTGGAACATCAGGTTGTGTCTTTCTACCAATAGCAAAGTTGTTTGGTAAAAAAATAGTATTGAATCCTGATGGTCAAGAATGGAAAAGAGGAAAATGGTCAAAGCCTATTCAACTATTTTTGAAAGTATCCGAAAAGTGGGGTGTAAAAAGCGCTTCAATTATTGTTGCTGACAACGTAATTATTCGAAAATACTTAAATGAAGAGTATTATAAAGATTCGGTATTAATTGAGTACGGTGGCGATCAGGTTGTTAAAGTTGACTTGTCGGAGGTAACAGCTAAGAAATACAATATAACTAAAGGTAAATATGCATTTAAAGTTTGCAGAATTGAGCCTGAGAATAATATTGATTTGATACTCGAAGCTTTTAGTCAAAAAAGTGAATTCCCATTGGTTTTGATAGGAAATTGGAAGAATAGTATTTACGGTATTGAAACTAGAAACAAATACGCTAAATATAAACATTTGAATCTTTTAGATCCCATTTACGATCAAGTTACACTCGATGAAATAAGATGTAATTGTGGTATTTACGTTCACGGTCATAGTGTTGGCGGAACTAATCCATCTTTGGTTGAAGCAATGAATCTTGGTTTAAATATATTTGCATTTGATGTAAATTATAATGTAGAAACTACTGAAAATATGGCTTATTATTTTGATAATGTTGAGCAACTACAACAACTAGTATCGAATTATAATACAGGTGTTTTGCTAAGCAACTCATTATCAATGTTAGAAATTGCTAAGCGAAGATATTTGTGGTCGATTATTACAAAAAAGTACTCAAAAGTTTTTTCTAATTAAGCATTGAACATTCTTATCCCCGGCATTCACATCTTTCTAGGCACCAATTTGGTGAAAGCATTAAAAGCAAAACATCGCATTTATGGGTTGGATATTTATTTTACGTGTATTTAAAAAATACCATATTACCATGCAAATCCAAAAAATAGTTTTATGTTTTCATGGTAAAAGCAAATACTGCTATTTTTCTTTCACGAAAAATTGAAAATGCTGTTGTGACAGCACTTCAGAATAATCCGGTTGTTGCATTGATAGGTCCTCGTCTGATTACTCCACCAATTCATCCTCACCAAAGGATTGAAAATACAACTTCGGTTTTTTTTAGTTTACGGTGGTACTTTTCCGAAATATGGAATTGATATCGTGTTTTTAACCGAAATTGAAGATAGAATAAGACAATTAATTTAGAATTTTGAATTGAATATGAACATTCTTATCACCGGCATTCACGGCTTTGTAGGCACCAACTTGGTGCAAGCATTAAAAGCAAACCATAGCATTTATGGATTGGATATTGTTAGTCCTAAAAAGGAAGGAATTGAAAAAACATACAGTTGGAACGAGTTGGATGCATTGCCTACGATTGATGTTGTTATTCACTTGGCAGGTAAGGCGCACGATACCAAGAATCAAACCGTGGCGCAAACATATTTTGATATAAACACTGGTTTGACGCAAAAGATTTACGATTGGTTTCAGGCATCGTCAGCTACAAAATTTATTTTTTTCAGTTCGGTAAAAGCGGCTGCCGATAAGGTTGATGGCATTTTGACCGAAAAGGTGGAGCCAGCACCCATCGGGCCTTATGGGGAAAGTAAGATTGCGGCAGAGAAATACATAATTGGACGACAGACTACGGACAACAGACAACAGACATCAGAATTTTTGGCTGCGCCAAGCGA
>CAIWIS010000835.1 GCA_903912795.1 uncultured Bacteroidales bacterium | reverse complement strand
GAATTGAATACGATTTAGTTTTATAAAAATTTGAATAGATTATTTTAAATGAATCACAAAATATAATTCACAATACAATTTAAAAACAACAAGCAATGAAAACAATTAAATTAATGCTGGCTATATGCTTAGCTTTCGGGATTTCGAATGTAATGTATGCACAATCATTACTAGTTACAGGCAAAGTAGTAGATGAAAATCAAATGGCAATTATTGGCGCTTCAATTACTATCAAAGGAAGTTCAAAAGGTACCATCACAGATGTGAAGGGCGAGTTCAAAATTAATGTTGAGAAGGGAAAAACCTTAGTATTTACTTACGTTGGATATGTTAAAAAGGAAGTAAAAGTTAATGGCAGTAGATTAAATATTGAACTACAACCTGACATTGTTACACTTAACGAATGTGTAGTAGTCGGATATGGTGCACAAAAACACAGTACTATGTGTGGTGCTGTAACTAATATTAATTACGGTACAGGCTCTAAGAACAAATCATTTACCAAGGTGATTTATCCACCTCAATTAAGCAATCAATACCTTGCTGAAGGGAATGAGGAATATACTGATTTTAAGGAAAATAGATTTATTTCAGTTAGTTCAGAAGCACTTTCTACTTTTTCACTTGATGTAGATGCAGCGTCTTATAGTAATATCCGTAGAGTAATTAATCTGGGACAAAAACCAGAAAAGGATGCCGTACGCATTGAAGAGATGATTAACTATTTTAGTTATAACTATGTTCAGCCTACAAATACACATCCTGTGAATATTGTTACAGAATCAGCCTTTTGTCCTTGGAATGAAAAACACAAATTAGTACGCATTGGTGTAAAAGCAAAAGAAATTCCATCAGAAAAACTTCCAGCTTCAAATTTTGTATTTTTGATTGATGTTTCTGGTTCAATGCAAGGAGCAAACCGTTTGGAGTTAGTAAAATCATCACTCAAACTACTTACTAACAATTTACGCGAGAAAGATCGTGTTGCGATAGTGGTTTATGCTGGCGCTGCTGGTGTAGTGTTGCAATCAACACGTGGGACTGACAAGCAAAAAATAAACGAAGCTATAGAAAACCTATCAGCTGGCGGTTCGACTGCTGGTGGTGAAGGTATTCGGCTGGCCTATAAAATTGCTGAAAATAATTTTGTACCCAATGCAAACAATAGAATCATACTATGTTCTGATGGTGATTTTAATGTAGGAATATCAAGCACCAGCGAATTGGAATATATGATAGAGGCAAAACGCAAAACAGGCGTATATCTTACCGTATTAGGCTATGGCATGGGCAATTACAAGGACAACAAACTACAAACGTTGGCAGAAAAAGGGAATGGTAATCATGCTTATATTGACAATATTCAAGAAGCAAATAAAGTACTCGTAAATGAATTCGGAAGCACCATGCATACAGTTGCTAAAGATGTGAAACTTCAAATTGAATTCAATCCAACCTATGTAAATGCTTATAGATTGGTGGGTTACGAAAGCCGGTTGTTAAACAAAGAAGATTTCAACGATGACACCAAAGACGCTGGCGAAATAGGTTCAGGACACACTGTGACAGCATTGTACGAGATTATTCCTGTGGGAGTAGAAAATACTTTTGGAGGTGTTGATAAATTGAAATATCAAACAAACACGAAAATAAAACCAATATTGACTACCGAAGATCAATTAAACAAGGAAATGCTTACAGTTAAGTTGCGTTATAAAAAACCTGAAGAACAAAACAGCAGCAAATTGGAAATTCCTGTTATGATAAATGGTGAAAGCAAATCAATTTCAAAAGACTTTAAATTTATAATGGCTGTAGCAATGTTTGGTCAATTATTAAAAGATTCGGACTTTAAAGGGAATGCTAATTACAATAAAGTTATTGAATTTGCTAAAGCAGGAATTGAGAATGATGAACATGGTTATCGACAAGAATTCATTCGTTTAGCTGAAGCAATGAGTCAGTTGGAAAAGTAAGGCCTTATTTTATCTTTCTGTTTGTCTTCAAATAATTTATCTCAGATTCAAATAAAACAAACTGATTTTGAGAAGACATAAAAATACACTTTAGAATTAAAAACACATTAATTTCTAAGTGTATTTTTCATTTTTAGAAATAAGATGTTTCACAAAATTGTTAGAGATTTTGATTTATTTATTCGTTGGAACGATTTCAATTGTTAAAACTATGCAAAAATGAAATAAAATACAATTTTCGATAAACAAGTTGAGAATTTATCTGTTAATAAATTTGATTCAATCTATTTTTTTATATTACTTTACAAATTCTAAGAATAAGATTTCCTATTATAGATATATAACACATTTAAAAGAAAAAACTGATGAAGATTCACGAGTATCAAGCACGAAATTTATTTCGCCAGTACGACATCCCTGTT
>CAIWIS010000834.1 GCA_903912795.1 uncultured Bacteroidales bacterium | reverse complement strand
TTTGTAAATCAGGCTATTTTAAGTCTATTAATATTTGCCTTTTCTACTTTTGATTTTGCATAATCAAGCGAAATTTCCAATTTTGGCTCGTGAGCCGAAGGCATTTCGTACATTTTATCCATAATTATGGTCTCTGTAATGGAACGTAAACCACGTGCGCCGAGTTTAAATTCAATTGCTTTGTCAACAATATAATCCAAAACCTGATCATCAAAAATGAGTTCAATGTGATCCATTCCGAAGAGTTTGGTGTATTGTTTTACTATTGAGTTTTTTGGCTCAGTCAATATACGTCTCAACGCATTTCTATCAAGCGGCTCTAGATAGGTAAGTATTGGAAGTCGTCCGATTATTTCGGGTATCAATCCAAACGATTTTAAATCCTGTGGAGCAATGTATTGCAACATATTATTCTTATCCACCTGCTCGTTCTCAAGGGCAGCACTATAGCCAACTACACGGGTGTTTAAACGCGATGCAATTTTCTTTTCGATACCATCAAAAGCACCTCCACATACGAAAAGTATATTTTGAGTATTTACGGCTATCATTTTTTGATCCGGATGTTTACGTCCTCCCTGTGGTGGCACATTTACAACCGAACCTTCGAGCAGTTTTAATAATCCTTGTTGTACACCTTCGCCACTTACATCGCGTGTGATGCTTGGATTATCACCTTTTCGTGCAATTTTGTCAATTTCGTCGATAAAAACAATGCCGCGTTCGGCTGCTTTTACATCGTAATCGGCTACTTGCAATAATCTGGTGAGGATACTTTCAATATCTTCGCCTACATAACCTGCTTCGGTAAGTACAGTAGCATCAACTATTGTAAATGGCACGTGTAGTTTTTTAGCAATGGTACGAGCCAGCAATGTTTTACCTGTTCCGGTATAGCCAACCATAATAATGTTCGATTTTTCAATTTCAACATCATCGTTGGTGCGTTCTTGCATTAATCGTTTATAATGATTGTAAACAGCTACCGAAAGAAATTTTTTGGCTTCGTCCTGTCCAATTACGTATTGATCAAGGTAATTTTTAATCTCAACCGGTTTTGGAATTTCATCTTTCTTAATTGATGAAATTTTTGAACGCGAAGTTGTATTTTCTTTTACAATATCAGCTGCTTGAACAGCACATTCATTACAAATTTGAGCTCCACCCATACCCATAATGAAAAATTCAACTTGCGATTCAGGTCTACCACAAAAGCTGCAGTTTTTAACTGTTTTAGCCATTATTTCTTTTTCTCGTTAATCAAAATTTTGTCAATCATACCATATTCCAATGCTTCGTTCGAAGTCATCCAATAGTCACGATCCGAATCTTTTTCAATACGTTCAAACGGATTGTTCGAGTGATCGGCAATAATAGTGTATAATTCTTTTTTTAGTTTCTGTATTTCACGTGCAGTAATTTCAATATCCGAAGCTTGGCCTTGTGCGCCACCCATTGGCTGATGAATCATTACGCGTGAGTGTTTAAGTGCCGAACGTTTGCCTTGTGCACCAGCTACCAATAAAACAGCTCCCATCGATGCTGCCATGCCAGTACAGATAGTAGCTACATCCGAGCCAATAAATTGCATGGTGTCATAAATGCCTAAGCCAGCATAAACCGAACCACCAGGTGTATTCAGGTAAATTGAAATATCTTTGCCTGGATCCGATGAATCAAGAAAAAGTAATTGTGCTTGAATAACATTGGCTGTATAATCGTCTACCTGTGTTCCCAGAAAAATAATGCGATCCATCATTAACCTCGAAAAAACATCCATTTGTGTTACATTCAGTTGTCGTTCTTCAAGAATGGAAGGCGAAATATAATTGCTGGTAATGTCGGTGTATTTATCAAGTGCCAAACCATTCATTCCTAAATGCTTGGTGGCATATTTGCGAAATTCGTTGTTCATAATCTATAAGAGTTTGTACTGTTTATAAAATTCATAAAGTTTATAAGGTTGAAAAGTGCCGTTTGTGAAAATCGAAAAGGCTTTTCCCCTATTTTAAAAATCAAACAAAGGTATAAAAATTTT
>CAIWIS010000833.1 GCA_903912795.1 uncultured Bacteroidales bacterium | reverse complement strand
CAGATGCATTGTGGAAATCCTGTCAGCATAGATACTCGTATTGAATTAGCAAAGCATTATGGCTTTGGATTACGATTTACAGGTAGCGAAAAGGTAAGAGCTAATGAGAGTGCAATGGCAAATCTCTGTGCTACAAACCCTAAATTATATAAAGTGTCTCTGTCTTTTTCAAATATGGAAGGGGTGAAAAGTAAACCGGAGTACCAATGGCCCGAAGGTTCTTTTCTTACGGGAACAAAGATTGCCAGTCCTGAAATGCCGGATGCGGCTTGGGATAATTATATAGATTTTGTTTTGAAAATTTTAGATAGACAAATGGCTGGTCTGCCAGGTGAAGCTGCTGCTACTATCGAAAACTGGACGGAATATGGCGTCAGTATACCCGGATCGTATACTAATTCAGGAGATAAAAACCCATTATTATTAAAAGCAAAAGGAAATCGTTCGTGGTGTGAATACATCTCCAGCCGGAAGGGTTATTATGAAAAAAGAATGCGGGATGCTGTTAAAGCCAAATACCCCAACGCGTTATATACGGCTTATGGATATGGAGGGTGTGAGCACCAAAAAGATAGTCTGTGGGGGTGGTCATTTAAACATCTTCGTGCAGGCACCGATTACCCCGCTTCAGAAATCTATTACAACTATTTTAATACCGGATTTGCCGGGAAACGGGATATGTTTTCTGAATTGACCAATGCGCGCTACGATGAGTTGAATAATAATTCACCCTATTACTACGCATGGCTGAGTGCAGGATATGTGCGCGGCATTGCCTCTATGCAAGGAGATCCTGGGCAGGGAATGTACGCAAAACTGGATAGTTGGATGGGATTCTTGAAAATCAATTATACAGCAGGGATGTTGGGAGGTATTACTACAGGCGAATTTGGCTGTGATATCGATTATAAAGCTAAATTCCCAGCGAATGAACCTCCGAAATGGCTCGACCAAATGGCTGTATTGGGTCATGCTCATGCACTTTTTAGCTGGCTGGAACCGGTATTACGAAATAGCGACCTTCTCGAAGGACCCTATAAACATAAATGGCAACCCACTCAACCCGCCTACTCATTTACGCAAGACAATTCGAAAGTAATGGTGCGTCGCACCAAAGGGAAAAATCAATGGCTGGTTACTGCATGGGCGATGGATGGTGTAGAACGCAAAGTGACTGTAATGATACCGGAGTTGGGAGACTATACAATTTTGGCCCGCACTTGTGGAACCGTCTATTTAGTGGAGAAAAATGCCAATGGAGTGAGTTCTAAGTGGTGTGACGAGAATGGAATTTTTCCGAGTTTGACTGCCAGTCAGCGGGAAGGTAGCTACCAACAAGCTCAGGATATATCAGTAGATCCTTATGTTCCGATAAAAGTAGGTGGAACAAAACAACTCACTGTAAGATATTACCCTGAAAATCCTAATAATAAGTCGGTTGTGTGGACATCGTCCAATCCGGAAGTAGCAACAGTAAGTCCAAACGGGTTAGTGACCCGCCTTAAAGTAGGATCTGCCGATATTACTGCCACAGAACAGGAAATGGGATATTCTGCTGTTTTTCAGCTTACTGTACCGGTAAAAACTATATCATTGGATATAAGTGATAAAGAGATAACCGGAATTGGAACATTGCAACTTAAAAGCACCATCGAACCCGAAAATGCCACCAATAAAACCATCACCTGGACATCGTCCGATCCAACTGTCGCAAAAGTAAACGAAACAGGACAGGTAAAAACGTTAAAAGCTGGAACTGCCATTATCACTGCCACTTCCGACGACTATGGAAAGCCCTCGACAACGTGTACTGTCAATGTAAATGAGTCACCTGTAAAATCGATAATGTTATACAACAAGTATATTGAGGTCGGTAAAAGCGTCGAAATACGACCAGTTATAAATCCTTCAACTGCTATTGATAAGAGAGTGAAATGGGGCGAATCAGGCAATGTTAAAGTGTTTACAATATCTCCAGATAGTATTACTTGTAAAGTACAGGCAGTCGCTGTTGGGGAAGCAACCATTAGCGCAAAAACCTTGGATGGAGGATTTAACTCTACCGCCACCATTAAAGTGGTACCTGTACCTCCGGCAACTAATTTCTTTAATGGACCAAATACTGGATTTAAAAATGATTACACAGGGTATATCGGATATCAATTTACGCCTAAATATGATGTTACGATATTTGGATTGGGACGTTTTTCAAATGGTTTTTTGAAAAATAATCATATAGTTAAAATATGGAGTGTGTCTGAGCAAAAGCCTCTAGCCGAGGTCACTGTCACTCCTAATTCTCTGTTTGATGGCTTTGGGTATCAATACGAAAATTTACCTTCTCAATTAATATTAAAAGCTGGTACATCTTATCGTATTGTTTCAGAGGAAAAGACCGGTGGTGATACATGGAGACAACTTGGGAAATACAGTGCTAATTCTTGGTTAGCAAAGATTGATTATGGCGTGATGGGTAGTGAAAATCGAAATGAGTATCCCTCAACCGTAGCCCCTACACCTACAGCCGAACAGGGATATGCAGCTCCCACTTTCTATCTAACGCAAAGTTCAAAAGTAATAGGAATTAAGCTTAATAAAACAACCTCCCTGATAGAAGTCGGCAAGTCAGAGCAGCTCGAAGCAACCATTCTTATACAAACTGCAGCGCTGCAACCACCTACATGGAAAAGTTCGAATACAAGCATTGCAACAGTGTCCGATAATGGATTAGTAAAGCGACTTACATCGGGTAAAGTTAGCATTACTGCTACAACAGTCGATGGTTTTACCGCTACTTGTGATTTTGAATAGAGGACAAATATTTATTGTGTTTTCAATAAATTGAATGAATCATAAATGTAATAATACCCTGATTTAGCATTTGAAGATTTGCATAATCAGGGTATGATTATATTAAAATGTCAAACAAATACAAATGATATTTTTTAAGTAGCGAAAATCGTCTTGCTAACTGTATATTTAATGACAGTAAGATTATGCATATAAAAATAAAACGAAACAGATCGCTAAAAAATTAATTTTTGAAGATGAAGAAACAAATCCAATTATTGCAAAAACTCTCCCTCTCTTTCATGGTGCTTTTTTTGATGTCCGGCGCTCTATCGTCACAAACCGTTAATGCGCTGCAATGGTTGCAGAGCCAACCTGTGCCCATATTTAAACCCAAAAATACCTTGCCAAAACTGGGACAAATGTATTGCTCAAACCCCTCTGTAGAGCTGAGAACTGAATTAGCCAATCGTTACGGTTACGCTGTGCGTTTAAACCGTTCGGCAGGAGAAGCAACTCTTCAGAATCTTTGTGCAACCAATCCCGAGAAATATAAACCGGCTGCACAAATTGGCAACCTCTCCAGCTTACCCACTAATGCCGGTATT
>CAIWIS010000832.1 GCA_903912795.1 uncultured Bacteroidales bacterium | reverse complement strand
TGTGTTTTTAAAAGTCAGAAATATCTAAATGTAGGGCAAAATATTATTGAAACTACAAATTGCAATAAGGGTATTTATGTGCTCAATTTGGCCAATAAAGGAAAATCGAAAACATTCAAGTTAATCAGAAATTAAAATTCCATAAAGATGAAAAAAATCATATTTTTAATTGCTATCACTCTCTTCTTTGGTTCAATCATAGAAAATACATTTGCCGGCAATATTGTTAGCAATGGTGACTTCGAATTGGGAACTTCCACAGCCACAGGTTGGTGGACTACTTCGGGTACGCAAACCTATTCCATTGATAATACTTCTCCAATATCGGGGTTGAATTCAGCAAAAGTTGTAACCGGAACTGCCGGAACAAGTATTACTTCGCAGGGCTTGTATCAGGCACTGATTCTGCCTAAAGCTGCCACTTATACCGTTACTTTTAAAGCAAAAGCTTCTGCTCCATGTGCCATTCAGGGTATTTTGGTTCAATCATTCAGTAACTTTGGCTGGCTTGCAAGTTCTTCGTTGTTTAATGTAACCACCAATGCACAGACTTTTACCTACGATATTACTACAACAGCTCTGTCTGGTCTTTGCAAATTTGCATTTTATTATGGAAATGTAACAGCAGGTACAACTATTTGGTTGGATGATATTACGGTTGTAGAAAAAAATCCGTTGACAAATACAAATTTATGCAATGGCGATTTTGAAGCATTAATGAATAATGCCATGTACACCCCTGGTAGCTATACTTATAATTTCCGTACATCGGGAACATCTACCGCTACCGAGAATCAGTATTATGCCGGTTGGACAAAATTAAAAATTAATACGGTAACTGACACTGCAGCAGTAATTATGGATAATGGCTCCGATAAAATTTCCGGCACAAAATCGTTGAAATATACCATGATAGCCAATGGGAATGCGCATAATAATTTATCCACCGACCAACAATTGGCTTGGGTTTTTGCAGGTGTGAAGGACAAAGTATATACTATTTCGTTTAAAGCCAAAAGTTCGGTAGCTACAACAATAGGGGTTGCGCTGACCAATTGGGGTGTTACCAATTATTTGCCTGAGCAAAGTGTTTTTGTAACTACAACTGCACAAACATTTACCTATACAAGTACTACGCCCATAAATCAAGCTGATAATCGCACAATTTTTAGTTTTCGAATGGGAAAACTGCCCACCGGCGTTTCTGTTTGGTTCGACGATGTGATCATTACTATGGGTATTCCTGTTGCAAGTGTTTCGGTGAGTCCAACTACTGCATTGGTTTCGGTAGGTGCCACCGTGCAGCTTTCTTCAACAGTATTGCCTACCGACGCAACGAATAAAATGGTGAACTGGACATCGGCTGATAATAATATCGCCACAGTAGATGCATCTGGTTTAGTGACCGCAAAAAGTGCTGGTTCAGTGCGTATTACAGCTACTACTGAAGATGGAAATAGAACTTCCTATGCTGATATTACGGTTCAGACAGGAGCAATTGCTGTTACAGGTGTTTCTCTTTCTCCGACTTCAGCTTCGATTAATACTGGTGAAACCAAACAGTTTTCGGCTGTGGTTACTCCATTAGGTGCAAGTAATAAGACGGTTGTGTGGTCGTCGGATAATGAAGCGGTTGCAACGGTGGATGCCAATGGACTAGTAAAAGCTATTGCAAAAGGAACAGCAACTATTTCGGCCACCACACAGGATGGGAGTTTTAAAGCCTCAGCAAATATTTCAGTCGCCATTCCGCTTACCGGAGTTTCATTCAGTCAAAATTCGGGAATGGTACAAATCGGAACGCCTATTCAATTAGCAACCGTTTTTGCTCCTGTAAATGCTACCAATACGGCTGTTACTTTCAGTTCCAATAAACCTTCGGTTGCCATAGTAAGTTCCACGGGAATTGTATCGGGAGTTTCTCCCGGAACCGCTGTAATTACAGCTACTACGCAGGAGGGTAATTTTAAAGCCAACTTTACGGCTACGGTTTATGGTCAAAGTTTGACGTTGCCAAGTGTGTTGAGTAGCAATATGGTGATGCAGCAGGATATTCAAGCTGCACTTTGGGGATGGGGTTCGCCAAACGAATCGGTTCAAATTTCGGCCAGTTGGGGACAAACTGCCAATGCCACTGCTGATGCTTCGGGCAAATGGAGCGCCCAAATTCAAACACCCAAAGCAATAGCAGGAACAAATCAAACAAAACACACGATTACTTTTACTGGTAAAAATAATTCGGTTACACTTTCGAATATTTTGATTGGCGATGTGTATCTTTGTTCAGGCCAATCGAATATGGGTTATGTAATGCAGGAAAATTCTCCATGGACATTGGGAGTGCTCGATTTTCAGAACGAAATAGCGGCAGCTAATTATCCGAATATACGCATTAACCGACCCACTTCAAATCCGCAATACGTAGCTTTGGAAAATAATAGTTGTTCGTGGAGCGAATGTAGCCCTTCAACCATTGCGAATTTTCCGGCTGTTCCTTATTATTTTGCCCGTCAGTTGTACAACAATGCGAATATAAATATTCCCATCGGTTTGCTTGTACCTGCAGTAGGAGGTTCTTCGGTGCAGTCGTGGACTCGCCGCGAAGCGTTAGCAGCCGACCCTGTATTGAAAAGTACCGTGCTCGACCCATTTGACCAGAATCCTACTTTGGCTTATGCCACAGCTTCAACAGTACTTTACAATGGAATGATTGCACCGCTTGTGCCATTTTCTATTAAAGCTTTTTTGTGGTACCAGGGCGAAGCCAACAATGGTTCGAATAATTATGAAAATTATTACAGCAAACTTTGCAGCACCATGCTTGCCGACTGGCGTGCGTTGTGGGGGCAAGGCGATATTCCGTTTTACTATGTACAAATGCCTGCATATCAGTATATGTCACCCGGCTTACGCGACCAACAAACCAATATGCTCACCGTTCCAAATACAGGAATGGCAGTAGCGCTGGATTTAGCCGATGCCGACCTCACCAACATTCATCCCCGCAACAAAAAAGATGTGGGCATACGCTTGGCAAAAATTGCCGAAGCCAAAATTTACCAACAAAATGTGGTGTACGCCGGACCTATGCTTAAATCATTTTCGGTGGAAGGCAACAAAATTCGAATCAGGTTTCATGCGGCATCTATTGGTTCGGGCTTAGCCAGTCGCGACGGACAAGCACTGACACATTTTCAGATTGCGGGTAGCGATAATAATTTTGTAACTGCCACGGCCGTTGTAGATGGAAGCGATGTGTTAGTATCGGCCGTTTCGGTTTCAAACCCTGTAAATGCAGCTTTTGCATATACATCCACGGCTGTTCCAAACTTAATGAACAACGAGGGACTAACAGCTTGTCCATTCCGAACCGATAAATGGAATTATAACATTATAGTGGATGCAGCTCCGAATACTTTAAAAAAAAACACCGCAAATGAGGTATTGAAAGTTTATCCTGTGCCGGCCGAAACAAAATTATATTTAAATTTGCCGGATGGAATACAACCAAAAAACTATTCGATAACTGATATTGCAGGAAAAGTTGTAACTACTACAAATAGTTCATTTTCTGATAAAAATCAGTATATTGATGTGTCTATGTATACGAGGGGTTTTTATATTCTGAAATTGAATACTGATTCAGAGAGTTTCTCAATAAGGTTTCTGAAAAATTAAATATATAATAGGAAACAATCAATTTGATCTTCGACAATTATTTATACCATATAAAACAAAAATACAACCATTAAGCGAAAGCAAATACACTATTTTTGTTGTCATAAAATTAAAACAAATCATATCATTTTAAATTTAAAATCATGAGAAAAATCTTTACTTCCATTTTATGTGTAATGGCCATTTTGAGTAGTGCAAATGCTGCCAATTTTTATGTAGATGGCTCCAGAGCCGACGATACAGGTAATGGACAATCGTGGGCAACAGCCAAGAAAACAATAACCGCTGCTCATGCACTTGGTGCTGCCGGCGATAATATTTTTGTTAAAGCCGGTACTTATAGTTTTAGCGCAGCATTGTCGACTAACGATAGAAACTTTTATGGTGGTTTTGCAGGAACTGAAGAATTACCAGCCGACAGACAGAAGTCTGATTTAGATAACAATGGTGTTGTTGAACCTTGGGAATTCAGCAATCAAACAATTTTCAATTTTACCTTATCTAATTCAAATGGTTTGTCTTTTAATGCCAGAGCTGCAGTGCGTATTTTCGATGGTTTTAAAATTACAGGAACACAAACTGCAAGTACTACAGGAGCTGTACCACCTACCTATACATTTGGGCCAAGTATTATTAGTACTACAACAAATCTGTTGTTCCAAAATAATATTGTAAGTGATATTACTGTTGCGAATTCATTGACCTTAGCTTATACGCAAGGTTCTGTAATGTTAATAACAGGAAATAATGTGAATGTAAACAATTGTTTGTTCGAAAAAAATACAGTTACTCTCACAGGTACTGCAACACAAAATGATTATCAGCAAGTGCCATTAATCTACATCAAAGCTTCAACAGCAACAGCCCGTAATGTGATGCAAAACTGTATTGTGCGCAACAATCAAGTTTTTATTGATTATAGTGCAACTGCTTTGACAAGTGTAAATAATGCACGTGGACTTATTGTTGCAATTGATTGTCATGCTACTTATCCAACTACATTGAAAAACACCATTATTCACAATAATGACATGACTTTTATTCCCAAAACGGGTGCAACCAATAGTTTAGGAAATGCTGGTGCAGTAACAAACTATGCAGCTGCTAATTCGCAGTCCGATTCAATTATTAACTGTACAATTGCAAAAAACAAAGGAACAAAAACGGGTTGTGCCGGATTAAAGATTGGCATACAGTACAATAACTTCCAATATCCTTACGTAAAAGTATTTAATAATGTATGTTATGATAATGCTGTAGATGGTTCAATTGGGACTACCGGAAATATAACTCTTTCTTCAGGATCAGTTACACTATTAGCTGGTGGAATCCAGATTGCAAATAATTATGCCAACGGAGGTGCTGCACAGATTGTTGAAAACACAACAATTGTTACTGGCAATGCTATCGACCTTGCAAACGATAATGCCGATGCTACAAAAGGAGCAAAATTCACTTCACCTTCTACAGTTACAGGATATAATACCGATGCCTCAGTTGCAAGTTCAAAATGGACTGTTGGTGCCGGCTCGTATTTAACAGCAAAAGGCATAGTTACAACGAATAAATATGACAAAGCCGGCGTAGCATTTGCAACGACTCCAGCAGTAGGCGCTTACGAATATGTTTACAATCCCGGTACAGGATTTAATAAAACTTCTGATTTGAAATTTGTTAGCATTGTAAATAAGGGTTTAGTAAGCAATGAAACAGGGGCAATTCAAATTGTAACTATCGGTGGACAAACTGTTTACTCTAAGCAAGTACAGGCAGGTAATCGTATTTCGTTAGCTTCCGGAGCTTATATTATTCGCATGGTTTCTGATAAAGGAATGAGTGTTCAAAAAGTAATTCTTTAATATTCTATTGGTTTAAATTTTTGGTTGTTAGGTTAATCGATTGATAGTTGGTTGTTTACATTGCGTAACACCAACTATTTTTTTTATCCCATCTAACAAATTGTACTACCAATAAAAACAGAAATACACCCATACTTTATACTTCCAGCATCTATTTTTGCCACTCTTATAATCCAAAAAGAATATAAACTTTTAATCATTTTATATCATGAGAAAATTTTTTACTTTAATTTTAATGCTGCTATCGACGTTTACGACAGGAGTAAATGCAACTAATTTTATTAGCAATGGCAATTTTGAAGCTTCTAGTGCAACTGCAAGCAGTCATTGGGCAGCCACAGGTTCAAACCATACTTATGCCATTGAGACTACAAGCCCGATTACAGGAACTTATTCTGCAAAAGTTACTATTGGTACAGCTGCAGCAAGTGTATCTTCTCAGGGATTATTCACTTATGTTACATTACCTAAAGTAGCTACTTATACGGTTACTTTTACTGTGAAATCGAGTGTCGATTTTACAGCTTCGGGAAGTATGGGTGTACAGGGCGCTTTAGTGCAATCATATGGTGGTTTTACATGGTT
>CAIWIS010000831.1 GCA_903912795.1 uncultured Bacteroidales bacterium | reverse complement strand
TGGTGGTACTGTAAATGCCAGTGCTGTAGGGTCTAAATTCGTAATCAAATCAACTAGTGGAACAGTTTTATTAGGAACCTTTCGTATTTTTAAAGCGGGTACACCCATCAATCATCTTGAATTTAACTCAGCAGGTACTACTCCAGAGACTAGTACTCTTGTGTTGTTTGAACCCATCAGAGTTCGTACGTTAACTTTAACTGCAGGAATAATTAATAACACCACCAACAGCATTACCATCGAACCCGGTGGTGGCGGTGTGGTTACAGTTTTAGGATCAACAACAGCCCTTGTAATAATGGGGGTACCCGCAACACGCTACTGGGTAGGTGGTTTGGCTGGCGACTGGTCGAATCCTGCCAATTGGGGAACAGCTTCGGGCAGCAAAGGTACCCCAGGAGTTCCTAGTTTTGGCGATACAATCATTTTTGACGCTGCGACTGGAAACGAAAGTCCGACCGTTACACTTAACCAGAGTATTGCTGCCGAAAGTATGCTATTTACAAACAGCAATGTGACTTTTGTAGGTGCTTATGCCATTACAACCAATAGTATGACGGTAACCAACTGTCAACCAACATTTGTGAATGCAGTGACTATCAATTCAGCATTGACTATGGATGGAGCGCTGGCTCGCATTTCGCATCTTCCTCCGGGAACTACTATCTATCGTTTCACCCTTGGAAATGGAAATGCATTTACAATGACCGGAAATTCGGCAGCCAATTATTTCGAAGGGAATGGTGTTTCTAATTTTACTTATAATACAACTTCGGCACAAACCGTTTATTTCAATAATAATTCAATCACGCCATTGGCTGTTATTCAGGTTGATAAAGGATTAATTACCCTTGGAAATGATGTTAAGTCGGTACGTATAAACCTCTCGAGCGCGAATAATCAGGAACTGATATTGGGTGAGAATGTAACTTTTACTTTAGCGGCAGGAGGTTCGAGCAATCTTTCAAGTGCAGTAGGCGGTGGAGTCATTAATGCCAGTGCAGCAGGGTCGAAATTTATCATTTTAACAGTAAGTGCAACTTTTTTAAATGCAGGCACAAAACGTATTTTTAAAAATGCAACAACCATCGAACATTTGGAGCTGAATTCAACCGATAATACGTTTATTCCTGGTTATCCACTTACTGTTAAAAATCTAACACTTACAGCAGGAACTATTGATAATACAACCAACAATATTACCATTCCTTTTGGTGGAAATTTAGTTGTTGGTACAGGTACAACTATAGTTGATCTGGATGCAAGTTTACCTTCGGCCCCAACAAATGTTGTTGCAACTGCGGGTAATGCTCAGGCTTCGGTGGCGTTCACTGTACCTGCAAATGGTGGTTCTGCCATTGTGAGTTATACCGTTAGGGCTTTCCCGGGAGGACGCGTTGTTACCGGCTCAGCAAGCCCGATTGTTATCACTGGTTTAACGAACGAAACCGCATATACTTTTACCGTTACAGCCCAAAATGATTTAGGCGATGGTGATGCAAGTCAAGTCTCAAACCAAGTTACACCAAATTTGAATAGTGCAATACAATCAATTACTGATGATAAAATAAGCATTTTTAATTACAGCAATGGAACAATAACGCTCAATTACAATTCGGATAATTCAAGCAATGCCATCTTTAAGCTCTTAAACTTAAATGGTCAGGTTTTGATGACTCGTACACTTTCAACCGTTGCAGGGAAAAACACAAATTCAATAGCAATTGACAACTTACCTGCTGGCATGTATATCGTTTACTTAAGCGATGGAGTTAACTCGCAGACCGACAAAATTATAAAACAATAAAATATTTAAATTAGAAAAAAATAATGAGAACAAAACAGTTTCTAATTCTTATAGTTTGCATATTCGCTTTTGCAAACACTTTCGCTGTAAACCGGTATTGGGTAGCTGATACAACGCCAGCTAACTGGGCAGATGCAAGTTCTTGGAGTGCAACATCAGGTGGCACTTCAGGCGCTACTGCACCTACAATCGGCGACGATGTTTTCTTTGAAAGTGGCTCAGCTACAACAGTTACCTTGGATGCTACTGTAACGGTAAACAGCATTACATTTAATGGCCGAGCAGTGAATTTTACAGGGGCTTTTGCAATTGTCACCACCAATATGACGGTTGATAATAGCCAGATTATTTTTTTTGATAATGTAACTGTGAATTCATCGCTTGCATTTCCAGGAACTAGATCTTCTATAAGACAAAAATCAGGAACAAGCTTCAGAGCATTTAAGATGGGAAATGGCGGCACATTTACCCTAACAGGAAATTCGGCAGCGAATTTTTTTGCCGGGAATAATAAATCTTATTTTACATTTGATACCACCAGTCCATTAACAGTTTACTTCGAGCCAGCAGTACCAGCCGTTGGTGGATTAGTTGTTACAAAAGGACTCATTACAATAGCTAATAGTATAAAATCGTATAAAATAGTGCTAAATGCAACAAATAACCAGGAATTAATTGTTGGCAAAGGTGCTACATTGATTCTTATGAGTGGTGCAAACGCAAGTAGTTTTACAAGTAAGGCCGGTGGTGGAGTTATTAATGCGAGTGTTTCTGGGTCAAAAGTTTTAATCCAGTCTACATCTGCAACTGTTTTAGGAGCCCAACCGAACGGACCAGCAATAACAGGTAAAATCTTTAAAGACAATTCAACAATCAATCATTTAGAGTATAATTCTACTGCGGTATTTAATTTGCCACAAGCTATAAGAGTTCGTACATTGACTAAAACCGCTGGGACTATGAACAATTCAACCAATAACATTACTATTGCTACCGGTGGTAGTGTTATAGAAGGTGCTGGTTCAACTTCTGCTGCAATTGTGGCTGAATGAGCCACCAAGCGTTGTAGCCACAGCTGGTAATTTTCATGCTTCGGTTGCATTTATGGCTCCCGAAGGCTATGACGGTTCATTTATTTAGTAAACATAAGCGATGGAGTTAATTCATTGACAGATAAAATAATACAAAATTAAACACGAATAATTCAAATTTTCACTTTTATAATAATTAAATTATGAAAACAAAACAATTACTATTTCTTTTGGTTTGCACATTCGCTTTTGCAAACAGCTATGCTGCCAATCGGTATTGGGTGGGTGCTGCTGCTATATGGGATGCTACAAACACAGCATGCTGGAGTGAAACATCAGGAGGTACTACGGGGGCATCAGTTCCTGGAGCATCAGACGACGTGTTTTTTGAATCTGGCACTGCTTTAACGGTTACGTTAGGTGCCGCTACACCGGTTTTAAACAGCATTACATTTACAAGTAGGAATGTAACTTTTGCAGGTGTTTTTACTATTATAGCAACCAATATGACGCTAGATAATAGTCAGGTGGCGTTTGT
>CAIWIS010000830.1 GCA_903912795.1 uncultured Bacteroidales bacterium | reverse complement strand
TTCCAACTGTTTCTTTATCAACTGGATGAATAAAATTAACACTACCAATGTCAAGCGTAGAAACCATGCCCGAATTGGGTATATCAGTCATATTTTGAGTCTGAATTTCACGAATTCGAACTCCCGAAGTGCTATCAACACCTTCGTATTTATAAGGAGCAATTTGTACATAATAAAACGGAAAATCACCCGAATCCCATTTAGAACGAAGATCTTTCACAAAAGCGGGCATAAGTTTGCTGTATAAATCAGCATTCATCCGATTACTTTCGCCCTGATACCAAAGCATTCCCTTGATCTTATAATTTAAAAGTGGTGCAATCTTGGCATTGTACAGCACGCAGGGTGTATTTTGCGGGTTTTTGATTTCAGTATTATTATCTAAAATCGATAGATTAATTTCTTTAAAGGGTTCTAAAGTTTCGCGACTCATCCATGCTTCCACAGTCGATCCACCTAATGATGAAATAATAATTCCAACCGGCACATTGAGAACTTCTTGCGTATATTTTGCAAAATAATAAGCTGCAGCACTTGTAATTGACACATTTTCCGGGCTATTCAGCAACCATGCTCCTTTTACGTCGGTCTGCACCTGTTTGCTTTGTTGACGAATTCGTTTTCCGTTTTCAAAATCAATATTAAAAACACGTATAGGAACATTTACATTCGCTCTTGCAATCAGATCATTTGCACCCTTGAGTGGCTGACGGTCAAAACCTTGCATAGGCATTTCCATATTGGATTGACCTGAACAAAACCAAACTTCGCCAATTAAAATATCATCTAAAACAACTTTTTCTCCATCGCTGATGCTAATATTGTAAGGCCCACCAGCTGCAGGTGTATTTACTTTGAGCAACCAATTACCTTTGTCGTCGGCAGTGGTTGTATAGCTCTTTTTATTCCACGAGCAAGATATTTTAATTTTAGAATTTTCAGTGGCCCAACCCCAGAGTTTTACTTCCGATTGCTGTTGCAATACCATATTATTCGCCAAAATACTTGGCAATTTCACTTTGGCTTGCAAAACTAGATTACAAGCAAATACCAAAACAAGAAACGATAATTTCTGTGATTTCAATTTAAGGAACATGCGAGTTAAAATTTATAATAATTGTATAAGTAAGCAACAAGTGCTGTAATAAAAAACCCAAGAAAAAATGCAATCATAGTTCCCAAAGTTTTGGAATAGCCTTTAGGCGAAATATGACCCGTTTCATCAATTTTTTTGATGACTGGGTATAATTTCCAGAAAAAAGTAGAAATAGAAAAAATGAGCGCTACCAAACTGAAAATTTTGGTAATAATACTTCCGGTAAGTATTACTACTACCAATAACAGAATGAAAATGAGCTTAGTACCCGCTATCCAATTGATAAGATACTTGATAAATGCATGTACTTCAGGGTCGCATTTCGACTTTTCGTAAGCATCAAAAACGCCTACACCATTACCTTTTGTAGTATTCGGAAACTTATACAAAATTATTACATTCAATGATTCCAATACGATAAAAGCGAGCATTGCAATTGATAATCCGTCCATAATATTATTTTTTTTTCAAATATAGATAAATAAAATCAAATACTAACTTTGAAAATTTTCAAATCTTTTTCCAAAGAGCTGTTACCAATCATTATTTCATAATCGCCATTCACTATTCCCATTTCGCCTTTTTGTTCAATATAAGTTTTAAATGCATCGGTAGTTAAATCAAAAACTAACTTTTGAGTTTTTCTGGCCTTAACATGAATACGTTTAAATGCTACCAGCGATTTTAGGGGTTGCGATTTATCTTTTACATTCCGAATGTAAACTTGTATTACTTCGTCGCCATTAAATTTTCCTGTATTTTTAATATTTAGCGAAAGTCTCAGGTTTTTACCTGCTTTAATTTTTGAACTTGAGAGTTTTATATGGCTAGTTGCAAACGTAGTATAACTCAACCCAAAGCCAAATGGATATAAGGCTTGGTCTTTGAAAAATCGATAGGTGCGGTTTTTCATATCGTAACTTTCAAAATCGGGCAACTGCGCTGTCGATTTATAAAAAGTAATGGGCAAACGACCTGCAGGATTATAATCGCCAAACAGCACATCGGCCACTGCTGTACCTGCCGATTGACCACCATACCAGGCGTTTAAAAGGGCATCGTAATTTGGCTCGTCGTTTGCCAATGCTATGGCACTGCCTGTTGCAAGTACAAAAACTACGGGTTTTCCCGTGGATTTTAATGCTTTAAGCATATTGCTTTGTATGGTTGGCAACTCAATTTTTGTGCGATCACCACCTCTAAATCCATCGGCATTTACACGCATTTCCTCTCCTTCTAAACGCGGCGAAAGTCCTCCTACGTAAATAATTACATCGGCGGTTTTAATCTTGTTTTTCAACGAGTTATAGTCGACACTGTCGTTTCCGACCAAATTACATCCCCTATCATAAATAATATTTGCCTGCGGAATTTTAGATGTAATGCCTTGTAAAATGGTGGTTGTTGATGAAGGAAATCCATTGTAATTTGCCCATAGCATAACTGAATCATTGGCATTTGCCCCAATTACAGCTATCGTTTTGATATTTTTGCTCAACGGTAATGTGTTGTTCAAGTTTTTAAGCAAGGTCATACTTTCGCGGGCGACTTTCAAAGCCTGATCTTTGTGCTGCTGACAATCTACAACACTGTAGGGAATGCTTGCCCATTTTACATCGCTGTCTGCATCAAACATTCCCAAATCAAAGCGTGACTTTAAAATTCGTCGAACAGATACATTTAAATCTGCTTCTTTAATAATTCCTTGTGTAAGTGCGTCATTCAGTGCCTTATAACTACCTCCACATTCAATGTCGGTACCACTAACTACCGCAGTTGCTGATGCTTCAGATGCACTTTTGTGAGTATTGTGGCGACCTGTTTTGTAAAAGTCATCAATTGCTCCACAGTCCGAAACCACTAAACCATTGTAGTTCCATTTGTTTCGTAAAATATCAATAAGAAGTTTTGAACTACCACAGCAAGGGGAGTCATCCAACCGATTATAAGCACACATTACTTCCTGAACATTGGCTTTAGTAACCAATGCTTCGAAAGCCGGCAAATAGGTTTCCCACAAATCTTTATCCGAAACATGTGCATTATAACTGTGTCGGTTCCACTCTGGTCCGCTATGAACAGCAAAATGTTTAGCACAAGCATGTGTTTTAAAAAATTGAGCATCGTCGCCTTGCAATCCCTTTACAGCATTAATTCCAAAACAAGAAGTCAGGTAAGGATCTTCTCCATAGGTTTCCATGCCACGTCCCCAGCGAGGGTCACGAAATATATTTATGTTTGGTGTCCAAAAGGTTAAGCCATAATAGATCTTTCGATTTCCTTCTTTCACAGCTTTGTGATACTTAGCACGGGCTTCGTCCGAAATTATACTGAATGTTTTCAACTGATCGGTATCATTAAATGTGGCAGCCATGGCAATAGCTTGTGGAAATACCGTAGCAAGTCCTGCACGGGCAACACCATGTAGCGCTTCGTTCCACCAATTATATTCTGGTATTGACAGTCGTGCTACTTCTTTTGAGTGATTCATCATTAACCCTACTTTTTCGGCTGGTGTTAAGCGGTTGAGTAAATCCTCTACACGCTCAGAGCGACTTAATGCCGTATTTTGATACGGTAATTTAGTAGTTTCCTGTGCATAATTTACTATAGCGAATAATAGAAATATTGAAATAAATAATGATTTCTTCATTTTTTTAGTTTTGACAATTGTTAAAGCATGGTCGACATTGGTCTACTTTCCACTTTTTGCTCCAAATGCTTTATTTGGATTTGGACCCATATAGAATTTCAGAGTACCTCCACACATCAAGTCAGCATGCGAAATGTGTAATTTTGAATAAGGTTTTCCGTTTCGCTCCACTTTCTGAATATAAATATTTTCAGGGCTGTTATTTACTGCTTCAACGGTAAACTTTTTTCCTTCGGGCAAATTAATAGAAGCTTTATCGAACAATGGGCTGCCAAAAATATAATCGCCAGAAGCTGGAAAAACGGGATAAAAACCGAGTGCTGAAAAAATATACCAAGATGACATCTGTCCGCAATCTTCGTTTCCGATAACTCCGTCAGGATCATCGTGATAAAACTCTTTCAAAATGTAACGGACTTTTTCGGCCGTTTTCCATTGCTGACCTGAGTAGGAATACAAATAAGCTATGTGATGACTTGGCTCGTTGCCATGCGCATACTGACCAATAAGTCCGGTAATGTCCGAAAGCACTTCGGTATCTTCGGGCGCATCTAACTTAAAGAAGCTGTCAAGTCGGGCATTGAAAACATCTTTTCCACCCAAAAAATTTACTAATCCGGAGGCATCTTGTGGAGCTAACCACAAATACTGCCAGGCATTACCTTCGGCATAATCGGCAGCCCATGGTTTTGTCGATTTGAATGGATCAAAAAGTTCACTTCTAGTACCATCGGCTTTTATACCTCTAAAAAATCCAACTGATTTATCGTAAAATAGTTGGTAATTTTTGGCACGCTTGCTGAAATAATTGAAGTCTTCTTTTTTACCCAAGGCCTTTGCCATTAAAGCAATACTACCATCCGAAATAGACATTTCCATAGCCTGAGCCACTGTCCGAATTGATGACGCATCCGAAGGAATTGCTTTTAAAATTTTTGCATCTGATGGAATTATCTTACAATCTCTCAAATAGTTAAGCCCACGCAAATCAGACATAGCTGTTTTTCGGAGTGCTTGATAAGCGCGTTCTGCATTATAACCTCTATATCCTTTCATATAGGCTTCAGCTACAACTTGTAAACTCGAAATTCCAGTCATACATTCAGTTTCGTAACCATTCAGATGCCAAATTGGCATAAAACCTTGCTGATCGTTGATAGCCAACATGCTATTTACAAAATCATTAACTCTATCGGGAGCAAAAATCGTAAACAGACTGTGTGCAGCTCTGTAGGTATCCCAAGTTGAAAAAACAGAATAATTTTGAAAACCAGGTTTGGTATAAACCTTATTGTCAGCACCTTGATAATCACCATTATTATCGTTGAAAAGCGACGGGTGAATTAAGGCATGAAAAAGTGCCGTGTAAAATATACGTTTATCCGATTCGTTTTTGGTTTCAATTTCAACACGAGCAAGCTCTTTGTTCCATTTTGAATTGGCTAGTTTTGCTATTGCATTGAAGTCCCAACCTGGTATTTCGGCAGTAATGTTGGCAAGGGCATTGTTGGCACTTACGGGCGAAATACCCACTTTGAGTTGTACAAAATCGCCTTGATCAAAACTAATTA
>CAIWIS010000829.1 GCA_903912795.1 uncultured Bacteroidales bacterium | reverse complement strand
GTTGGTGCCGAAAGCACGTAGTAATTATAGTTGTGTTGCTCCAACTCGCGACGTAGTGATTCTATTTTGTGTTGCATGCCTTTTTTTTAAACCGACCACAAATATAGACATAAGTTTGAAACAGAACAATAATAATTGCATTATAAATCTTCTAAATTGCTATTTTTTTTGATAGTTTGCTTACAAATTTGCTTGCAATATGGAAAAATTTCGTTAATTTTGTGGTCGATTTTCAATCGTGTAAAATATACTGAATATCAATCAATTAAAATATAAAATAAAATTATTTACGTATGAAACGAACACGACAAACAAACTTTGACATACAAGGGAATGTTTATGTGTGAGTTCCATCTGACCTTTAAAAAAAAATTATAAACAGATGAAACCAATGACTAAAAGTCCGCTTCAGGTTGCACGTGCTACCTACCAGCCAAAATTACCAGCGGCATTAAAAGGCAATGTGGTATTAAAAGAAGGTGCAGCTACTGAATCGGTAGCCGATCAAGCCGATATTAAAGCGCTTTTTCCGAATACTTACGGTATGCCGTTGATCTCTTTCGAAGCTGGTGAAGCTCAAGCAAATCCTGTTGTAGGAGTAGGTGTAATTCTTTCGGGCGGACAAGCTCCCGGGGGGCACAATGTTATTTCAGGATTATTCGATGGGCTTAAAGCATTGAATCCTAACAATAAATTGTATGGATTTTTAGGTGGCCCAAGTGGTTTGGTTGATCATAGTTATATTGAACTTACCGAATCTATTGTTAAAGAATACCGCAATACGGGTGGTTTTGATATTATTGGTTCAGGTCGTACCAAATTGGAAGAAGATGCACAATACGACAAAGGCGAAGAAATTTGTAAAAAATTAGGTATCAATGCCATTGTTGTAATTGGTGGTGATGATTCAAATACAAATGCCTGTGTGTTAGCTGAATACTACAAACAAAAAAATACTGGAATCCAAGTAATTGGATGCCCAAAAACAATTGACGGCGACCTTAAAAACGAAATGATTGAAACTTCGTTTGGTTTTGATACTGCTTGTAAAGTTTATTCTGAACTTATTGGTAATATCCAACGCGATGCAAATTCTGCTAAGAAATATTGGCACTTTATCCGTTTAATGGGTCGTTCGGCATCGCATATCACATTGGAATGTGCACTTCAGAGCCAACCAAATATTTGTATTGTTTCCGAAGAAGTTGAAGCTAAAAACATGACATTGAAAGATGTAGTTGAAGAAATTACTTCTGTAATTGTAAATCGTGCTAGTTTTGGTCTGAATTTCGGTACAATTCTTATTCCTGAAGGATTAATTGAGTTTATTCCTGCTATGAAGAAATTGATTTCGGAATTGAACGATTTATTGGCTCACAATGATGACTTTAATGCTCTTGAAACTGATGATGAAAAACGTCAGTACGTTAAAGGAATGTTGAGTGTAGATAGTCGCGATGTATACAATAGCTTACCTAAAGGCATTGCTAAACAATTAACCTTGGATCGTGATCCACACGGTAACGTTCAAGTTTCGCTTATCGAAACCGAAAAATTGCTTATTGAGATGGTTGCTAAACGTTTAGCTCAACTTAAAGCCGAAGGTAAATACAAAGGTAAATTCTCTGCAATCAATCACTTCTTTGGTTACGAAGGACGCTGTGCTATTCCTTCAAACTTCGATGCTGATTATACTTATTCATTAGGATATACCGCTTCGGTTTTGATTTCGGCGGGTAAAACGGGCTATATGTCGTCGGTGCGTAACTTAACTGCTCCTGCAGCCGAATGGATTGCTGGTGGTGTGCCTATCACTATGATGATGAACATGGAACGCCGTCATGGTAAAATGAAACCTGTAATTCAAAAAGCATTGGTTTTATTGGATGGTGCTCCTTTCCAATACTTTGCAAAACACCGTGTGGATTGGGCTGACGAAAAACAAAGCTATGTTTATCCAGGTCCTGTTCAGTACTACGGTCCTAGCGAAGTTTGCGATCAACCAACACGTACACTTTTGTTGGAACACGAAAAATAATATTTTTTCAACGTATAAAAAGAG
The DNA here is from genome assembly GCA_903912795.1 of uncultured Bacteroidales bacterium. Taxonomy (GTDB): domain Bacteria; phylum Bacteroidota; class Bacteroidia; order Bacteroidales; family Paludibacteraceae; genus Paludibacter. Next base: position 3,162 of record CAIWIS010000829.1, on the reverse strand, counting down.
AACGGAAAGTGATTTTCGTTCTCTTTTTGTATATTCAACGCAAAAAACGCAAATTTAACTTGATAATTAAAATTAAAAACAATGATATTGCTTTCGACATTTTTGGTTCTGGCTTATCATGATTATGAAATGGCTTTCAAACTAGAATTTTTAAATTTATATTGATAAAATCACTTGATTTATTGATAAACTTAAGCAAAAGAATTGCGAAAAAATGACTAATTTTGCAGCGTTAAAATACTAAGGTATCTAATTTTATATAAAACATTAAAAATCAAAAGAATATGAGCAAAAAAGCATTATTGATGATACTCGATGGTTGGGGCATTGGCAACCACTCGAAAGCTGACATTATTTCGAGCACGCCAACTCCTTATTGGGATTCGTTAAATGCAAATTATCCAAATTCACAATTGCTTGCCTCGGGCGAGGATGTAGGATTACCTGAAGGGCAGATGGGAAACTCAGAAGTGGGGCACTTGAATATTGGAGCCGGACGAGTAGTTTATCAGGATTTGGTGAAAATTAATATCGCTTGTCGCGACAATAGTATTTTAGAAAATCCAGCTGTAGTGAAAGCTTATAGCTATGCCCGCGACAATAAAAAGAAAATACATTTCATGGGATTGGTTTCGGATGGTGGTGTACACAGTTCGATGGATCATTTGTTGAAGTTAATTGATATTGCTAATGAATATAAAGCTGAAGCTTTTGTACATTGCTTTATGGACGGACGCGATACAGATCCAAAAAGTGGAAAAGGATTTATCGAACAACTTGATAATGCCACAAAAGGTACAACAACTAAAATAGGTACAATAGTTGGACGTTATTACGCCATGGACCGTGACAAACGTTGGGAACGTGTAAAAATAGCTTACGATTTAATGGTAAATGGCACAGGCGAAGCTACTACTGATGTTGTAGGAGCTATGCAAGCATCGTACGACGCAGGTATTACCGACGAATTTGTTAATCCTATTGTTGCTGTTGATGCTGCTGGAAATCCGTTAGCCAAAATTGAAGCAGGCGATGTGGTAATATTTTTCAATTACCGTAACGACCGTGCAAAGGAACTGACAGTAGTTTTAACTCAACAAGATATGCCTGAAGCGGGTATGATGACAATACCTTTGGATTATTATTGTATGACTCCTTACGATTCATCATTCAAAGGATTAAACGTAATGTTCGACAAAGATAATGTTCAAAATACATTGGGCGAATATGTTTCGAGCTTGGGTAAAAAACAATTACGCATTGCCGAAACTGAGAAATTTGCTCATGTTACCTTCTTTTTCTCTGGTGGACGCGAAAGTGAGTTCGAAGGCGAAGATCGCATATTAGTGCCATCGCCTAAAGTTGCTACTTACGATTTACAACCCGAAATGAGTGCTCCAGAAGTAGCCGATAAATTGGTTGCAGCGCTTAATACACAACAATACGATTTTGTAGCTCTTAACTTTGCTAATGGCGATATGGTTGGACATACTGGCGTTCGTGAGGCAATCGTAAAAGCAATTGAAACCATTGATAGCTGTGTCGAAAAAGTAGTTGAAGCGGCTAAAGCCAACGATTACGAGGTAATTATTATTGCCGATCATGGTAATGCTGATAATGCCGAAAACGAAGATGGTTCACCAAATACAGCACATTCATTAAACCCAGTTCCATTTATTTATGTAACTGAAAACAAAAATGCAAAAGTAGAAAACGGAATTCTAGCTGATGTGGCTCCATCAATTTGCACCATTTTAGGCATTGATAAACCTGCTGAAATGACAGGACGCTCTTTGATAAGTTAAGAAGTAGAGACGTGGTATGCCGCGTCTGAACAAAAAATGGGAGATTGCTTACAAGTAATTTCCCATTTTTTTTCGATATTAATCCAATAAAAAAACTATTTGTATTTGTTTTTTGTATAAATTTGCAATCTATAAATATTAGCATGAAAAAAATATCCCTAACCATATTTTTGTTATCACTATTTTCTGTATGTGCTTTTACACAACAAACAACTGATAAAAAGTATAGTTTAATTACGTCGACCAACAACGCTGCATTGACACTCCTTAGTATAACCGACCCCTATCTTTCACCAATTTCCTATAGCGGTATAGGTGTAGGCTTTGAACATGCTGAACGCAAGTACTTTAATCCCGAAAATACCGATTTTTCGATGCAGCATAAATTAAATTCATTGGTTGGTATTGCTTTAAATCCATCTTTTTCGGCCAGTACTACATACCTTGGAGGAGCATTTAGTTGGGGCGCTTTTTATCATTATCGCAAGTTAAGCGATGTGCAAATATTAGCTGGTGCTACAACCGATGGTCAGTTTGGCTTTAAATCGAACATGCGCAATGTAAATAATCCTATCAATGTTGATATGGCTGTAAATCTGAATCTTGCAGCTTCATTAAGGTATGATTTTTTGATGAAAAACAAGAAAGTACGTTTGATATACGATTTTGAAACACCACTTATGGGTTGTATGTTTGTACCCATGGTGGGAGCGTCGTACTACGAAATGTTCGACTTGTGGAACCTTCGGAATACAATTCATTTTTCTTCGCTGCATAATAAATTGGCCTATAAATCAGCTTTGGTGCTCGAAATTCCAATGCGCACATCGGTATTTACGGTTGGTTTTAGTTCACATAGTTTAAAGTACGGTGCCAATGATTTGGTGTTCAAACAAAATAGCTTTTCTTTGTTGCTCGGTTATAAAACTAATTTATACAAATTCAAAGGAAATGATAATACAGCCCCATCCAATTTTATTAGTACCGAAAAATAAGCTGCTGATTTAAAAATGAAAAAATACTCATTCATACTTATCTTATTGTTTTTCAGTCTGTATTCGTGTATAGATGAACCAAAATTAGAGGAAAACAACCATTCAGGGAATTTTGAATCGCTTTGGAAAATAATTGACACGCGCTATTGTTATCTGGATTATAAAAAAATAAATTGGGATTCGATTCATACGGTTTATAAAACCCGTGTTGATTCCAATATGACTGATATTCAGCTTTTTGAGTTGTTTGGAAATATGTTGGGCGAATTAAAAGATGGTCATGTTAATCTTTATTCGGATTTTAATACTAGCCGATATTGGAAATGGTTTACCGATTACCCCTCGAACTTTAATTCTTCTGT
>CAIWIS010000828.1 GCA_903912795.1 uncultured Bacteroidales bacterium | reverse complement strand
CCTACTTTGGCAAAATAAGCATGTGCGGGACCAATCCCGGGATAATCCAGCCCAGCAGAAATCGAATAAGGCTCTGTAATCTGCCCATCTTCGTCCTGCATTAATAATGTTCTGAATCCGTGAATAATTCCTACAGTCCCCACGCTGATGGTAGCAGCAGTTTCGCCTGTTTCAACGCCCAAACCACCTGCTTCAGCAGAAATAATACGAACACGCTTATCGTTTAAATAATGATAATACGTTCCCATGGCGTTACTACCACCACCCACACAAGCCATCAAATAATCGGGATAATCACGTCCAATCTGCTCTTGTAATTGCCATTTAATTTCCTCGCTGATAACCGATTGAAAAAACCCTACCATATCAGGATACGGATGCGGCCCAACCGTAGAACCGATAATATAAAAAGAGTCCGGATTGGAGCACCAATAGCGAATGGCTTCGTTGGTGGCATCTTTCAATGTCCAGTTGCCACTTGTAACCGGCTCAACCGTTGCACCCAACATACGCATTTTCTGCACATTCAGGAACTGACGTTCCACATCGGTTTTGCCCATAAATACGATGCACTCCAAACCCATCAACGCACATGCGGTGGCAGTTGCCACACCATGCTGACCGGCTCCAGTTTCAGCAATAATGCGGGTTTTGCCCATGCGTTTTGCCAACAGAATTTGCCCCAGCGCATTGTTTATTTTATGTGCGCCGGTATGGTTCAAATCTTCACGTTTCAGGTAAATTTTTGTTCCATATTTTTCAGACAAACGTGTTGCAAAATACAGCGGCGACGGCCTTCCCACGTAATTTTTAAGTAAATCGTAATATTCGGCTTTGAACGAAGCGTCATCTTTTATGGCATAAAAAGCTTCTTTAAGCCGTTCAACCGTTCCATGCAAAATTTCGGGGATATATGCTCCTCCAAAATCGCCGTAAAAACCTAAATCATTAGGCAATTCCAGTCCAACCCCACCTAACCTCCCCGAAGGGGAGAAATTTAAGTTAGTATCGTTTTGTTTATTATTTTTAGTATCCATATTGTTTTTCTATTTCTTATGTTTCTTAAAGACCCCCTTCGGGGGATTTAGGGGGCTAAAAAAAAGGCTTATCGTGAGTTCCGACAAGCCTTTTTTGTAATATCTTTTAATTGACAATATACATAGGTGTTACATCTCACGGATTAGCTAATCTGCAAGTGCCACCACCAAAATTTAGTTACTGTCAAAATTGTGTTCATTTCTTTTTGTTCTAATTTCGAGTGCAAAGATGATAAATTATTTTTATTTATGCAAGAAAATAAGCAATTTTTTAATCTTCCACCGGAAAAATACCTTTTGTCGATTTAAAAAGATACTTTGTCATTTGTTGATTCGATTCAAAACCAACTGCATTAATTATGCTCGTAGCTTGCGTTATTTTCACAATTGTATCCGAATAAATGCGCTCTTGATTCTGATTCCAGAATAAATGTTCCGTTTCAAAAAGTTCTCCTTTAATATTGGTCATTCGTACATTCCCTTTGAGTTCCCATATCTTTTCGTACTCATTAAAATGAGCATAATTACTATGAATATTGGCATCCACTTTCAAATTCTCATCAAATTTCTCAAAATGTATGCCTTTAGGGAATTCCCAGTAGGGTTGTGCCGCTCTGTCGTAAATATCCCATTGAGGAGCCGAAATCCGATACCGTGTTATGCCCGAATCCGAGATAACAGTTGTAATGTTGGTGGCACTCAAACGTGGCATGGCAGCCCTGTCTTTTATCGCTGCAATTTTCTCAACTTCGGACTTTTTAGTGCACGAACTATGCAAAAACAAAATAACAACTACCAATAAGGCAGTTGTTATTTTAAATATTTTACTCAATTTCGGCATGCTTTTTTGTTCCGAATAGTTTTGTATTATCTACAAGTTGTTGATTCACCAATCCAACCGCCTACGAAGAACGATTTGCCAGCTGAAAGCTGGGGTTGGAAGAAAATATCATCTTTCGATGGGAAATACGCACTATATGTACGAATCAAATCATTAGCATCGCTAGTTACACTCGGGTCAACTTGTTTTGCTTTTTGGAATTTATCAACTGCTACCCAAAAAACTGATTTAGCTAAAACTGGATCGTCAAAAATTCCACGTGATTTTGCATACATACTTCCAATTAATAAATAAGCTTTACCATTATTAGGTTTTAATTCCAACGAGTTACGAGCATATTCACGAGAGCGACTAAAGTTATTTAAATCCTTGTTGTAAATTTGTGCAATAGTAAATTGGAATTCAGCTTTATCTTCGGCTGTTGTAGCTAATTTGGTTGCTTCGTCGTAAAAGGATATTGCTTTCGTAAATTCGTCTTTTTTGTACGACATGGTGGCTAATGCAGCTGCCGACTCAGCAGTAGGTTGAATTTTATGTAAAGCTACAGCAGCTGTAAAAAACACTTGCGAATCGATACAACGAACTCTTTTATAAAGACCTACAACATTTGTCAAAACATCTTGGTTTGTTAAGTTTTGATCCACTTTTACTTTATACAATTTGTCCAATGTATTGCAATCGGCAGCACCACTCTGTGCAAACAATTGCTCAAGAGCTGGTTTCAATTGTACAGCTCCTGCGTTAGTTTTTAATTCAGGCTTTGCAATTATCTGATCAAGAATTGCACTTACATTTGTAAAATCAGTAATGTATTTTTCGGCATGAGTGGCATCCGCTTTATAAATACCATTCGAAACAACAATTAATTGACGTAAAACATCTAACTCACAATTTTCGCCCATACCTTCGGCCGATTTTACAAGCCATTCGTATGCAGGCTTTTTAGTTTCATCGTTTTTGGCAAATTGTACATAATCCAAACCTTTAAGACCAAGAATCCAAGCTGTAGGATAACGGGCATCATCGCCAAAGTATTTTATACGATTGTCATACATCCCCATCAATTTATCAAACACTTTTTGATACGAAGCAGCATCTTTGGTTTGAGCCAATTCCCACTGTACGATTTCGCGTCCACGACTGTAAATCGCTTTGTTTGCTCCAGGGCAATCTTTGTAGGCAGCGTTCCAAGGCGCTAATGCATCAGCATATTGTTTGTTCTTAGCTGATTCGTTGAACAAACTAATGTTAACGTTACACTCTTCGGTTACAACTGCCACCTCCGGTACAGCAGGGGCTGCAGGAGCTACAGGAGCTGCCACTTCAGTTTTTACTTCTGCTTTTTTATCTTTTTTGTCCTTCTTCGATTCTTTTTGTGCAAAGCAGTTGGTAAATAATACCACACTAAAAAGAATTACTAATACATTTTTTGTTTTCATAAAAATATTTGAGCTTGTTGTTTTTGTTTACAATTTTCGTTTAAAAAACCAGTTTTCGTTAATCACTGCATTGAGTGTGAATTTCATATAATCTTCGCGGAGAGTAGTACTTGTACCTATTTTTCCGTACTCAAATGTTGCATTCACTATCGATTTGTTGTTGCGCAATGGTAACCCTAAACCAAAAGTTATGCCAAAGTTTTTAGGCTGTATTAAACCATTTACTTTGTAGTAAGCGTCGGAAGTGTTAAATCCAGCTCTATAGGTAACTCTGTCGGTATATTTTCGGCTTCGTGCATTGGGTAGATATTCGGCACCAATTGCTAATCTCGATTTATTTACCAAGGTATCGGCCATGCCCATAAACAAGGTGTTTCCCCATTTTTGCATGCTGTAGTCTGCTCCAATGGTTAGTTGTTTGTTGTAATTGTAATTAATACCTATTCCGTACGATTCAGGCAATTCAAAGGTTGACAAAACCGAACTGTATGGAGTGGGAGTATCAATAACACTACCAGTAGACTGCGAATAATCAGCATTTAATTTTGTTTTCATTTCGTAAAAAGCACCTATG
>CAIWIS010000827.1 GCA_903912795.1 uncultured Bacteroidales bacterium | reverse complement strand
CGGTCGAAACGACCAGCACGCAACAACGCTTTATCCAAAATATCAGCACGGTTGGTGGCTGCCAATATAATAACACCACTATTTGACCCAAAACCATCCATTTCGGTAAGCAACTGATTCAGTGTATTTTCACGTTCGTCATTACTTCCCATATTCGGGTTTTTACCACGAGCACGACCTACGGCATCAATCTCGTCGATAAATATAATACAAGGCGCTTTTTCCTTAGCCTGACGGAACAAATCGCGAACGCGCGACGCTCCTACCCCAACAAACATTTCCACAAAATCGGAACCCGACATAGAGAAAAATGGCACATCCGCTTCACCCGCTACTGCTTTGGCCAACAATGTTTTCCCTGTCCCCGGAGGGCCTACAAGCAATGCTCCTTTGGGTATTTTACCACCCAGCTCGGTATATTTCGACGGATTTTTAAGGAAAGCTACAATTTCTTCAATCTCTTGTTTTGCTTCAGCAAGTCCGGCCACATCTTTAAACGTGGTTTTATTGGCAGTGCTTCCTTTCTCGAAAACCTGTGCTTTGGATTTACCAACACTAAATATTCCACCTGAGCCACCGCCCATTTGATTGCCAATGCGGCGATTCATAAATACAAAGAATAATATCAGCAGTAGAAATGGCAATATGCTATACAAAAACATTTCAATATAATCGCGACTAACCTTATAGTCAACCACCCCTGTATAGAGTTTATCCTCCTTGGCTTTGTTTATGAATTTCGAGAATTCCTCTACCGACGGAATACGCACACTTATCTTGCGTTCCTTTTTGTACACTTCGGAGTTTTTGCCAAACACCTTGGTTACAGATTGTTCGGTCACTTGTGCTTCGAGCGTATTTTTGGTCGAAAAAACATCAATTTTTTCAACAATACCCGTTTTTACATATTCCTCGAAAGTAGAATAGGGTACATCTTTGGTAGGTGGAGTATCGTTAAAAAAATAGGAACCGATTAATACCACCATAATGATACCATAGATCCACGAAATATTAAACTTGGGAGTTTTACCTGAATTTTTTCCTAAAACAGGAGGTGTTGTTGGTTTTTTGTTTTCCATAAAGGATTGTAATGATTATTCTTTCTTTTTTAATTATAAAATATTCTCTAAACGTTGAATTTTGGCATCGGCCCATAAGTGCTCTATGTCGTAAAAAGCACGTACATGACGTTGAAATACATGAACAATAATTTGACCGTAATCCATGGCTATCCACTCACAATTTTCGAAACCATCCACGGCATAAGGCTTTATATTTATTTGCTCACGAACATAATCTTTTATTGACATTCCAATTGCATTTACATGTACATTGGAGTCGCCTTCGCATATCACAAAATAATTACAGGGAGATTCTTTGAGTCGGGTTAAATTAACCACAGCTATTGTTTTTCCTTTTCTTTCTTGTATTCCTTCAACAATTTTAGCAACAATTTGTTCGTTTTCAGTCATGTAAATAATATAATTTTGAGTCTTTTAATCTGCAAATATACTCAAATTTAACAATTCCTAAAAACTTGTTGCATAAGCTGTGATATTTGATAAGTTTGCGTTAAGTCAAAAATTGTACCTAGCAAAAAACTGCAACAAAAATGCCAAACCTATGACATAATGACATAAATTTGGCATTTATTGACTTTGCAATGAGTTTTGTCTGATTGGCAGTTATAAAAGAATGAACAGTGAACGAATCAAATTACTTTTTATTCAAAACCAGCATCACACCATCATTTGTGGAAATGTTTCCAAGAAATTCGCGGAAGTTTTCATATTCTTCGACGGGATGAACGCCTTTTCGAAGCATAAACCGGCGGATAAAAACAATATTTTTGCCTTCTTTTTTTACCTCAATATTATAACTACCAAATATTGAATTGATTTTAATAGGTTCAGGTAAATCTGACGCTTGTAAAGTTGGTGGTAAAAGATATGAAATTGTATCGTTTTCCATGTACGAACGACGGATACAAAGCTCATTTTTTCGATTACGCACCTTATCAGGAATGTCGGTTAGTTTATTCATCAAGTTTAATGGTAATAAGTTAACTGTTCCTTGAATACTATTAATACAATTAGGCAAATCGAGCGATAAAACTTCTGTTACACTTGGAGTTGGTGCACGTAACTCACTTAATGTATATTTCTTAAGCGAAAAACTTGGTATTTGTATATTTTCGGACACCTTTCTTTTTTGCGAATTCTCATCTGCCATTAAAATGCTCCTCATATCATCGTAAGCAAGCCCAATGTATTCGGTTCGTACAGTAGCTGATCCGGTTTTATCGTCAAAAATCTCAACCTGTGCACTTCGGTTTATGCAATTCTCTTTTTCGGAATAAACCCTTGTGCGTACAATTTTACTATTCTCATTATCAACCAATAACACCAACCTGTCGTCGGTAAAACTGCTATTAAATCCACATGGCAATAGTTGGTCGGTTGCTTCCAACCAAATAGTATCTTTTGCAAGAGGCACACACACAATGGCATGATTAAATTGGCTGCCAACAAACGAAGTGTCGATATCGGCCGCACTATCACCAGCTTTAACAAGCACATAATGCGATTTGACACCAGCTGCTGTAAGTAATGCTTTGGTGTAATTGGATAATGCCTTACAATCGCCATACGATGATTTATCAACCACATCGGCACCAAAAGGTTGCCAACCGCCAATTCCAATTTGAATACTCACATAGCGTGTTTTCTTTTGCATAAACTCATACACCGCTTTCACTTTTTCGAAATCGGTTTTCAAAAGTGCTGTGAGTTCCTTAATTTTAGCGGCAGTAGCTTCAGGCAGTTTGTCTTTTTCTTCGAGAAGCGTAGCTGCCCACTTGCCAAACTCTTTCCAATTGGTGGTAGTTCCTTTCGATTCGTCGACCATAAAGCTGCTAGGCACAACACGTATTGTTGGCGAATTGGGAACAAAGTGCGGCGAATAAGGCTCATGTATTTTTGCTAAAATATTGGACATTTTCCATGTATAAACGTCTTTATTATCCACACTTGATTTGGAGCAAGTTGTTGGCAAGTTATATTCCTTGTACTTTAGAGCAATACTTTTGGGACAAATTACAGTGTACTCCACACTTTCGTATGAGGTATTCAGGTCACCCAAGCTAATTGTAGGTAAAAATAGTGTTTGTTTAAGATTTAACTCGTATTCGTATTTTACTGTCAGTGGATAAGTAAGACATTTAGGGTCAAGCACTTTAATTCGATTCTCATCATACAACGAGAACCCCATATTGCTTTGATCTATAGCGTCTTCGTTAGTCACCGATCGAATACGCTTTCCACTTTCGTCATAAACCCAACCGCGCAATGAGCTTATTCTATTCATGGGATTGTACGATTCAATAAACGGGATATTATCTTCGCCATTTTTATTTAAAATTGAACGTACTTCCGAAACTTTTATTACAGCAGCATTCTCCGATTTAATTTCGACATCAAACTTTACCATACGCATTACGGTATGTGCATTGGCCTTAAGCGCTGGTGTAATTGTGCTTATAGGGTAAGTAGGATCAACCGAAAACGCTTTAGTTACAATCAAAATTGCAACTAGCAAATTAATTATTCTGAACATCATAGCAGTTCTTTATATTTTTTTAATCACTATCATTTCGGCTTGCTTTTTTACAAGCTGATCGAAAAACACTTTTAAATCGTTGTACTCTGTTTGAACAAAAACGGGCTTGTTAATCGTCAGTTTATAGGCAATATTGATGGTTTTATCATCGCTTGCTGACGTAAATGAAATGGAAGCATCTTTGGTTGGCAAGGTCATACGCGTACTTTTAGGCAACTCTTCAACCGCCCATCCTTCGGGCAATTTAAGTATCAAAGTCAACCGTTGCTCAATAGGAGTTGTAAAGTCAACGGGATATTGCCTATTTTCAGTCTTAAAAGGATTTTCAGTAAATCGATCGAATAAAAAAGGATTGAGATACATTTTATCGCCCACCTTAGTTAATCTGCTCTTTAAGTTAACTTTAATTTTTTCGACAAAAGGATTGTTCAGACTATCGAGCATTTGGTTTTGATAACTTTCGACCGACAAACCGTTGTGAGCACTTTCAACCGATTTTAAATATTCATCTTCCGAATTAAATGATTTATAGTTTTCTCTTTTATCATAAGCAGCATAATCCATATACGAAATCAGCCATTCGCCTTTTATACTTCCATCCGAATTAATACTACCATTAAAAAGGTCCATTTGTTTATCTTTTTTCTTGGGTGAAAGATCCTGCCAAAAATACGATTCTTTGGGAACCTCTAATCCTCTACCGTTTAATGCTCGCTCTGGAAGCAAATCGATAGGCATATTTTCCTCAGTGGCATCAAGCAGATATGTAGTGTCATTTAAATATGCTTTAACAATCATGTAATTTAACTTATCAATACTTACCGAATGTGGTGGAAGTAAACCATTATCGCGCGTACTTAACAATATTGGATTTGCTCTAATATCCAACTTGCGAAGTAAAATAACAAGACTCATATTTACATCTGCTGAGTTACCCGTTTTTTTATTATACACATAGCTAATCCCTTCGGATGATGGCCAAATTGAACCTCTATCATTCCATTTAAATTTTTTCATTGCTTCAAAAGCTTTCTCCATACGTTGATAAGGGTCGGTTGTCGCTTTTTTAATTTCGCGTTCTAAATCATTGAGGTATAAATTGGGGCTTGATAGCTGAAAGCCGAAATTATTATGTGTTTGCAATGTTTGAGCTACTGCAGACCAACTAGTTGCATAATCCTTGTATATTACACCTGGAACATGAATACTTTCTAATTCAATTTCCATTCGCGATATGTAATTCTCATAATTATTTACATAAGACTCTGATTGAAAAGCAGGTACATTAGAAGTAACCCAACGATCACCCGATATAGCTGCAAATGGAATATAACCTGTGAAATTTCGGCGAAGTGTAATGAATGTACTTTCTTCCATAATCAATTCACTCCATTTCACAGGAATGGTTTTTTGAAACTCCCAGTAGTTTGGAACGCCTTTGTAATAAAACTCAACATCGATAACTGAACCTACTTTTACATTGGGGAATGCTACTCTAGCTCTGAAAATATCACCCGTAACGCGTTCGATAAAGATACCATCTTTGGTTAATTTTGAAACAACAGGCTGGCCACCTTCCATATTTACTACTTGGCCACGAACATTTGTTTTTTCGGAAGCAGGTACAAAAAAATTACCTTGCGACTTACCCGATTCTTTTAAAATTTTAATGCGCATTGTATGCGAAAACTGAAACTCATTAGCGTTAAAATAACCATAATTGCAAAGTACTACTGCCGAAGCACTTGAGTCGGGTGCGTACACCGTCATTTCCAACTCAGAAGTTTCAGGCTTGCCGTATTTCATGGGCTCTTTACTAGCATAAATGGCTGTAAAGAAAAAAACAAATAAGATTGTTGTTAAAAATATTCTTTTCATAAATATGAGTTAATAATAAATAGTGTTAAATGATATGGTTTTCATATTGTATTTTCGACCCCCCCAACCCCCTAATGGGGGCTTAAGAGGTCATTTATGAGACTCCTATAGTTAATTCAAATATTAGAGAATATGTCTTAAAGCCCCCATTAGGGGGTTTGGGGGTCATATCCAAAACATATCATTAAATATTGACTATTACTTAATAAATAACTGAATGAAGAT
>CAIWIS010000826.1 GCA_903912795.1 uncultured Bacteroidales bacterium | reverse complement strand
TGCAGAAGGAACCGTTCCGGCTTCGGGTGAAATTGTAGAAGGATATCCCAAAGATATTAACTTATTATAAAGTGCAGCAGTATTAACTTTTCCATTTGCATCTTTTACAAGGCCACCGTTAAACTGTGTCATATCAATATAATTACTTCCGCTTGTAGTAGTAAATGTACCGGTATATCCATTAAAAACTTTAGTTTTACCATTAATCTGTGCCTGATACTGTACCATTCCACCATTTGTAGGCATATTAGTAAAGAATACTAGCGGTAAATTACCAGAGAAAAGACCCATACCTCCGCGAACTTTCATACTTTTATCGCCAAACGTATCCCAAACAAAACCTACACGAGGAGACAATATAATATTTGTCGTAGGCCATTTTCCGGTATCAATTTTACGACCGGAATAATCCAGTGCAAGGATAGCATTATTTGTTATCAAATCATCATTATTGAAGATAAGTCCATCAATACGAAGACCATACGAAAGTTTGAAATTATCAGTTACACTCCAATCATCTTGTCCGTAAATTCCAATTTTGTTTGTTCTTACGCGAGCTGCAGGATTGGCCTCACCATCGTAACCATAAGTTAAATTTACAACTTCAGGTGTTGCTTCGTTCAAAAAGTCATCGAGACTTGAGTAGCGATAATACCCTGTACCATTACGCATATAAGCATTATCTGCCATTTTATATTCATAAGCTATTCCACCTACAATTTTATGGTTACCTAAATAATAAGTCAATTCATCTTTAATATTTAAAGCATCGTTGTGTACACCATTATTCCACGTAAAAAGTTCATATCCTAATGACATATAGGCTTGACCATCTTTCAAAATATCAATAAAAGGGAATGGTTCTGAATTCGTTCCACGTATATCGTCAAGTTTTGAGAATGTTGCCAAAAATTGGTTAGATAAGTTATCAGACAGACGACTGTTTAAGTCTACAGAGAATGAATGAACAATGTTATCCATGGAATACATCGAATTAGCAAAAGACATGGATGCTTGTGACATACGGGCCTCAGACATACGTGTACCTCCGTCCATTGAAGTTGCATTAGGAGCTGACCAATAACGGTTTTTTGTGTAATTATAACGTAAAGCCAAACGGTGATTGTTTGAAATATTCCAGTCTAAGCGTGCAAGAAGTTTGTTGTTTCCTTCATCTGCTGGGAAATCTGTAAAAGATCCTGTTTCGTAGCCGTATTTATTTTTCACAAAATCAGAAACGGTCTGCAGATCGCTTACTTTTGTGCGTGAAATATAATTGTTTGCATCAGCTACTCCGTTTGTTGAAGCTTTCCAGCGATTTGCTATTGTTGGTGTTTTAGCTATTTCGCCGTTTACAAAGAAAAATAACTTGTTTTTGATAATTGGACCACCAAAACTAAAACCATAGGTTGTATTTCGGTCAATCTCACGTGCACCTGTAATTTGTTTACCATTAACAGCATCGCCGCGTAAGTTTTCGTTTCTATGATAAACATAAGCAGTACCTTTAAAAGCATTTGTACCCGATTTTGTAATCGCATTTACACCACCACCAATAAAGTTAGTTTGACGAACATCATACGGAGTAATTACAACTTGTAATTCTTCGATAGCTTCAATAGAAATTGGGCTACCTCCACCGGGAAGAGAAGAACTCAAACCGAAGTTGTTGTTAAAATTGGCACCATCCACAGTAAAATTTGCAGTACGGCCATCAGTGCCACCAAAGCTCATCCCGTTGCCTCCATAAGGAGAAAGGCGTGTAACGTCTAAAATACTACGGCTTACTGATGGTAAACTTAGAATCTGGGTGCTTGTGATATTTGTTGCCGCACCTGTCTTTTCACTTGTAAATTTGGTTCTTTGTGCTGAAACTACCAGATCCTGCAACTCTTTAGCATCATCTTTTAAGTTTACATTTACAGGATAAATTTCGCCAAGTTGGAGATTTACATTTGATATTTTCACATCTGCATATCCAATATATGAAATTTTAATTTCATAAGGGCCTCCAACACGCATACCAACAATATTAAAGCGACCATCTGCATTAGAAACCGCTCCATATACCGTTCCCGATGAAGTGTGAGTTGCCATTATGGTTGCGCCTATAATCGGCTCACCACCAGAATTAACCTTTCCTGTAATTCCGGATGTCGTAACCTGAGCATTCAGTGTTGCACTCACAGCAACAAACAATGCAATTGCGAAATAAAATAATCGTTTCATCATAAAATCTTTTTTTGTAAAATTAATATTCTGATATTTAATTCATTATTCTTACAGACACCTATTAAATTAATATCTGTTACAAATTTCGGCGCAAATATAGGATAACTTTTGTTAAATTACATTACATTAGAATGAATATTTATCAACAACTTGTGCAAAATAAAAATTCAAAAATCATATAAATTGTTTTGTTATCAACATACAGTTTCAGTTTGACAGTAATAAATGTAATTCATATCAAAATTGAAATATTTGTTACATAAATACATTGAATTTATAAACAACTCAACTCATACTGCATAAAAATGTTATACAATATAATTATGACATATTTATTACATAAATCTGAAAAGATTTTTTTTAGGCGAAAAATCGAGATTACATTTAATCCAAACCTTTCAGTCTATAAAAAATCTGTTTCAATTCTTGGTTTTGCTTTGATTTTAATTTCGATTTATTAATTTGCTTCGAAATTTGGGCAATTCGTTCGTCGGTAACGGGATGAGTGCTAAGGAATGAAGGAAGTGCTTTTTCGTCGGATTTAATGCGTTGAAATAAATTTAGCATTCCTCTAGCATTTACATGGTTATTGAGCATAAGTTGTAAACCTTCACTATCTGCTTCGTTTTCGAACTTTCGGGAATACGATAAGGCATTCAGATTTTCGGCATTCTCTGCAATTATGGTCATTATTCCATTTACGTCGCTAAACATGGCTGAAATAAAAATATAACCCGCCAAGTTACGAGCAAGCATTTTTACGGAATGACGGTTGTTGATATGCACCGCCTCGTGACTCAACAATGCCGCAAGCTCTTCATAAGTCTGCATTTTATCGAGTAGGCCTGTAAAAACAATTATTTTGGCATTAGGAAGCGCAAAAGCGTTGATAATATCTGATTCTACAACTACAAAAGTGTAGGGTCGCCTGCTTCGAAAATCCAATTTTGAACCAAATTCAGTAAGCAATTCTGTTTTAAGTGTATCCACCTTATTATCAGCAAAATAATCGATCAAAAACTCATTACTCAAGTAATCATCGAATTCTACAGGTATAAAAGTTACCGATTTTTCAGCTACAAAAGGCACTATATAAAAATATCCAATAGCAATAATAGCAATTAGTAAAAATGCGATTGCAATATGAACTTTTAATCCTAAATGTAACAGCTTTTGATAAATAGATAACTGACCATTTTGATTTAAACTAGCAATAAAAAAGGCAATAAAATCCGGATTTGTAATTTTTAATAGTTCGAGCGGATAAGCTTTGTTCGATATTTCGACACAAAAGTCAAGTTTGTGCATTTCAATATCCTCCACACGCCATCTTTTGTTATTATAGTCAGATGACAGAAACAACAAATCGTTGTTCCCGTCATCATAAAATAACTCTACTTGGTGAGGTACTGAACTTTCACCATCAAAGTATGTAGCAGCTGTTTGCATTAAAGTACGAGGTCAATATCAAAGAAATCAGCCATCTCCTCTCCTACTGCGTCGGTATAATTTTCTTCGGTTTGAGAAATTCTATCCATATCAATATCACCATTCAATTTGATATTATCGCATATAAAACGCATAGTTCTTACTTCCACCCATGCAAAACCCAATCCAAGCGTTAAAATCAAGGTTAGGATATTAAATACTACAAGTTTAAAAAAACCACCAGCTGTGGCTGTACTTTTAAAACTTATTTTTTTATCACCCTGATTCAAACTCATGTTGTTAATCTGAAATTCGAAAAGCTCTTTTTGCCACCAAAACATATAAATACCAAGAGTAATGATGGATAAGAAATAACCTTTCAGTATGATAATAAATAATTCTAATCCAGAGGCTTCGTATTTAAATTCCGTATTTCCAGCTCTAATATTACCGTACACATACGAACGCATTTTTACACTCAACCAAGCCGAGTAAATTCCCAAAGTAATAATAGTTAGAAATATCCATTTTAAGAAATTCCAAAACAATTCCATCTTTTCACCTCTGTATCCAAAACGAATACCACGCCACGAAGTACGTGACATACGGTAACGATACGAACCATGAATGGCTAATGGCAAAAATGCAAACATCATTAAATAGAGTATAATCATACCCATAATTTGCTGATCAATAAGGGTTAATCCTAAGAAAACACTCATGAAAACAAATACAATCAACAAGGTTTTGAGCATTCCAATAAACATTTCCTTACCTGTGCCATGAAATACAAATTGGTCGTTGTTGAAAACAGTGGAACTATACATAAACTTAAGTTGCTTGGCCTTAGCCCATGGATAATAAATACCGAGTGTTAATGCAGTAAGTAACCAATTTACAATAACAATTCCAAAGAATGTACTTCCTTGACCATTAAAACTAAGCGTAAAATCCTTTTTTTCAGCAGGTTGAATTTCCATAAAATTAAATTTAATCGTTAATAATTTATTATATTTATGCAAATATAGATAATTATTTTGAGTATTCACCGCAACAATCTAAAAAGTTCAATATTCTATATAAAAAAAACATTCAACACTGTACGACAGCAAAACATGTATGAATATTCAATTTAACAGTAAAAAAAATATCGAGTCCAAATAAATCATTTACTAGCAAAAATAATTACAAATATATTTGTCGATTTGCCTATTTTTTTGTAATTTCGCGGCGATTTAAAAAGACAACTCAATTTTAAATAATAAATAAAATGATTAAAGTAGGTATCAATGGTTTTGGCCGTATCGGACGTTTAGTTTTCCGTGCTGCTCAAGAAAGAAACGATGTTCAAATCGTTGCAGTAAACGATCCATTTTTGGATCTTGACTATTTGGTTTACATGTTACAGTACGATACTGTACATGGACAATTCAAAGGAACTGCTGAAAACAAAGGTGGTAAATTGTTCGTTAACGGCAAAGAAGTTGCTTTCTTCGCTGAAAAAGATCCAGCTGCAATTGGTTGGGGTGCTTCAGGTGCTGACTATGTTGTTGAATCAACAGGTGTTTTCACTACAATCGACAAATGTAAAGCTCACCTTGCTGGTGGTGCAAAAAAAGTGGTTATCTCTGCTCCTTCTAACGATGCTCCTATGTTCGTTTGTGGTGTGAACTTAGATTCATACACTTCTGATATGGATATCGTATCAAACGCTTCATGTACTACAAACTGTTTAGCTCCTATGGCTAAAGTATTGAACGATAACTTCGGTATCGTTGAAGGTTTGATGACAACTGTACATGCTGCTACAAATACTCAAAAAACAGTTGATGCTCCATCTGCTAAAGATTGGCGTGGTGGTCGTTCAATTTTAGGAAACATTATTCCTTCATCTACAGGAGCTGCTAAAGCGGTAGGTAAAGTAATTCCTGCATTGAATGGCAAATTAACTGGTATGGCTTTCCGCGTACCAACTGCTGACGTTTCAGTTGTTGACTTAACAGTACGTTTGGAAAAATCAGCTTCTTACGACGAAATCAAAGCAGCTATGAAATTAGCTTCTGAAACTACTATGGCTGGTGTACTTGGATATACTGAAGATTCAGTTGTTTCCTCTGACTTTATCCACGAATCACGTACTTCGGTATTTGATGCTGGTGCTGGTATTGCTTTGAACGGAAACTTCGTAAAAGTAGTTAGCTGGTACGATAATGAGTGGGGTTATTCTAACAAAGTGTTAGACTTAATTGCACACATGGAATCAGTAAAATAATTACAATCCCATATTTTTTAAAAACCCTTGTGAATTGATTCGCAAGGGTTTTTTTATACATTTAAGTCAATGTCGTTAAGTTAAGCCCGAAGGGCTTTAATTTGATTAAGAGGTTGTATCAAAAGTAAGAAGAACGCAAATTACGCAAATCAACGCAAATTTTCACAAATCATATATGGTTGATTTTTAATATAATATAGAATTCAATAATTTTTTAATTTGTGAAAATTTGCGTAATTTGCGTTCAAAAAAATTCTTTTGAGACACCCTCATGTAAAAGTTTTTTATTTATGAACGCTGAAAGGGTTTAATATCTTCTGCTTTTATAATTC
>CAIWIS010000825.1 GCA_903912795.1 uncultured Bacteroidales bacterium | reverse complement strand
GGCGACAAACAATTACTGGCACGTCATTATGATAAAATGAAAAAATATGTCAACTATTTGACAAAAAACTCAACAAATTACATTCTAAAAGCAGATAGATACGGCGACTGGGGAACTCCGGCTCAGGATAACCGCGCTACAAGCGGATGGGTCAGGGGTACTCCTATGCTGTCAACCACTGAGCAATATTACCGTTGTGCCACAATAGCTGCCAATACTGCTACTGTCCTTGGATTCGACAAGGAAGCTGAAGAATACAACAAGCTCAAATCGTCCATTAAAACTGCTTTCAATAAAACATATTATAACGATAGTACTTCTACATATAAGGGTGAACAGTTTCATTTTCAATTTATCAATAGTTATCCTGTTTTACTTGGACTGACCGAAGAAACAAACAAACAAAAAGTACTCGACCAACTATTGAAAGACATACGCACAAAAGGATATTTTGATGCAGGAATAATCGGACTGAAATACCTTGTTGAACTACTAAGTGCTGAGGGTTACAATAAAGAAGTGTGGAATTTACTTCAAGCGAAAGATTATCCCGGATATAGCACCATGCTAAAAGGACGTAATACATTCCCAGAATGGTGGAATGGAAAGGATTCGCACAACCATATTATGTTTGGGCTAATTGATAGCTGGTTTTATCGATCGTTGGCCGGTATTCAAACCGTCTCTTCTTTCCCGGGATACGAAAAGATTATCATTCAACCGTTTTTTCCAAAAGAAGGTTTAAATTCTATCAAAGCATCGATTCAGACCGTAAAAGGCGAAGTGAGTTCGGCCTGGATTAAAAAAGGGAAATTGATAAATCTTAACATTGCAATTCCTGCTAACACCACAGCTAAAGTAATACTACCTGTGCATGCTGAAAACACCATACTTAATGGCTTACAAATTAAAAATAATATTGAGGCTCTCGTTATTTCAGAAAACCTTAAAGAAGTTTCATTTACTATAGGAAGTGGTAAGTGGGATATTCAAATTATGCTAGAAAACTAATTACAGAAAAACCAAAGACTTAATTGACAACTATTAAAAAATATGAAGAAAATTTTGATAATACTCTTGGGTTTCTGTTTCTTGGCCGTTAATGGTCAAACAAATACTAAAGAGAGAATAAAATGGGTAAATGCCAAAGATTATGGTGCTAAGGCCGATGGAAAAACCGATGACACAAAGTCAATACAATTAGCGTTGGATGCTGCTGAAACTAAAGGTGGAATCTGCTTTCTTGAAGCTGGAACTTATCGCCTCAATGGAACCTTGGTTGTTCCTGGAGGTGTTACACTCAAAGGCTCTTACGAAGCAATACCACATGGCAAAACTCCTGTAGGCACTATTATTGAGGTTTATGGTGGCAAAGGAGATGAAAATGCTACACCAACCATAACACTAAATTACAATGCCTCTGTGCGGGATGTACTAATCAACTATCCCGAGCAACAAGCGCCTCCCAATATCATTCCCTATCCTTGGACAATTCGCATTGCCGGCGAATTGTGTCAGGTGATTGATGTCAACATGACTAATCCATACATGGCAATCGATGCAGGCACAAATGCTAATGAGTTGCACGTTATCCGTAACGTATTCGCCTGTCCACTCAAAATTGGAGTTTATGTAGACCGTTGCACCGATATTGGAAGGTTGGAAAACATTCATTTTAATCCAAATTTCTGGAAACGAAGTTCATTAAGGCCCAAACTTCCAACGCCACCCGCCAGTATGAATATGAACATGGATGCTTATTGGAACAGCATTCTTATTCCGTACCTAAAAGAAAATCTGATAGGATTTAAGATTGGCAAAACCGATTGGGAGTACATTACGAATTGCTTTGTAATCTTCGCAAAAGAGGGCTTTGTATTTGATGATTATGGCTATGGCCCAGGAAATGCCTTGGTTACTCAATCGGGTTCTGATATTGGACCAGTGGCAATTCAAGTAAACAGAGTTCAGGAACGACAGGGTATTCAGTTTGTAAATTGTCAGATTATGGCAACCGTCAATATTGCTGAGACCAATACCGGACCAGTGAAAATTTCGAACAGCGGATTTTGGAGAACACCAGATATCACACTCGAACAAGTTATAAATAAAGGTTCTGGAACTGTGTTTCTAAACAACTGCCAGTTTACTGACTGGGACATGCCCAAAGTGGGTGCACCATGTATCAGAATGACAAACGGGAGACTAATTCTTAGCAATTGTGATTTTTTCCAAAAAGAGAAGAAATCAGTCAAAATCGAAGATAAGTTTATTTCTGGAACCATTACAGGTTGCATTTTTAGAGGTCCAAAAGTTGAAAACACTTCCACCGGTAAGTTGGAAATGTCGGGCAATGTTTTTGAATAACAGAATTTACAATTTAAAGAATTGAAACCAATGAGAAGAATTTTGATTTTATTGCTTTTGTGCACCGCTTTATCGGTCAGTTCACAACCTCGCACAAATGCGAAGCTTGTAGATACAAAAAATGAAACTACAAAGAAACCACATGCAAAGACTAAGGCTCCAGCAGGGATGAAACTTATCCCTGGCGGCACTTTTTACATGGGGCAAATTGGGATTTCCGAACCCGTTCACCACGTTACTCTTTCGGCGTTCTACATGGATTCAACAGAGGTGACGCAAGAGGATTATCAGAAACTAATGGGAAGAAATATGTCGCATTTCTCTTCAGTGGTAAATGGCCCTGTAGAAAAGGTGACATGGTACGATGCCTTGCTTTACTGCAATAAACGCAGTCAAAGAGATGGATTGGAACCAGTCTATTCATATCAATCAGCGCAG
>CAIWIS010000824.1 GCA_903912795.1 uncultured Bacteroidales bacterium | reverse complement strand
TCCATGTAGTGTTTGTAGTAATGTTTCCTGCTGCAATTGTTGCAGTTGTAGCACCATAAGTTGCATTTTGTGGGTCAAAATTAGCCCAACCCGCTGTCCAGTTTGTAGTACCAAATGCACCACGGAAGTTCACCTTGTCAAAAAAAGCATTGTCGATTGATGGTTGTGCAACTAGCATTGTTACAGCTAACATCATAATTCCGAAAAGTAAATTCTTTTTCATTTTTTGTTTGTTTTTTGTTTGTTTTTGTTTAGAAAATTATTTGTTGATATTTAATTTAAAAACGAATACTTAAGATGTTGATATAAAAGAAAATATAAAATTTGTAATACACTTAAAGTTACAATTCTTCAATTTATAAATCGTAATGCCCTTACAGTTCAATCCGATTTATAAGGTCACACTAACCCCCAATTTAAACTGACGTCCCGGTTTATATTTGTTTGTAACTTGCTCGCGTATAGCCGATTCATTTGTTGAAGTTGGATATTTCTGAAATTGTTGATAAATTACATCACCATCTAAAGCGTTTTTAACACCAAATTTGATACTTATCTTTTCGAATACCTTTTTCTCAAATGTAAAGTCGAGCGAATTAAATGGCATTTCCCAAATATGAGGCGTATTAATATCGCCTACTACGGCAATTCGTTTTCCAGCTTTGTTAAACATGGCACTACCCATAATACCGTTTTTTGTATCGTTATAATACAACCCTACATTCACAATATAAGGCGATTGACCTTGTAGCACACGTTGACTTTCGCCTTCAGCTATTGAATCTGTTGCCACAACCGACTGAATAATAGAGGCATTGACTACCAATGTGATATTACTTAAAAATTTCAAATTCGTTGACTTTTCAAATTCGTGTAAACGCTTACGTGCATCAAACTCCAACCCATAGGATTGTGCTTTTTCGGCATTGTGGAAAGTATAGTTCCATCCTGACCCTGTTTGAAGAATTTTTGATTCGATAGGATCTTCAAAATATTTGTAAAACACTCCCAGCGATACAATTTCTTCAGAAGTTGGATACCACTCAAATCGTCCATCCATATTTGTAATATAACTGTTTCGCACCTTAGGATTTCCGTAAATGGTCACATTATTTTCGAAATCATAAAAGGCAAATGGCGAAACTTCACGAAACTCCGGACGGTTCACTGTTTTTCCACCTGCTAAACGGAACATCATTTTTTCGTTCAAATTAATTGTGGAATTAAAAGAAGGGTAAATATTCAATGTATCAATATTTACTGGTAAAGGTGTATTGTCAGTTCCATCGCGCTTATAACCATTCAATCCTAAATCGTTTTGCTCAATGCGAACTCCTGCATATAGATTAAACCATTTAGTAAACGGCATATTAACAGCTAAATAACCAGCAATCAGATCATTAGTAGCATCGTAACTATCAGCCTTTTGCGAAGCATCTAATATATAAAGACCTGTATTGTAATCAATTTTTTTAGTAACAATGTCGTTTATTGAATTAAACATGGCTTGATCAAAAGCCTCTGTTTTGTTATAACTATCTATAGTTGCATAATATAAACTACTTGAAGCACTTTTAGCATAGTTAAATACACGGTTAGTAAATTCACGTTGTTTTTTTTCAAAAAAAGCGCCAGCTTTTAATTCGGGTTGAAAAGGCTTAATATTGATTTTATGTGAGAAATTAACGCCAGCACTTAGGTTATTTTCTTTATTATGCATAAATAATCGTCCAAACGAATCGGCTGCACCTTGTGGCGAAAAACTTATACCATATTGCGACTCTGGATCAATATCAGAAGTTGTCATTTTAATACGACGTAGGTCGGGTTGATTCTTATTGGCATACGAATAACCAATTACCCAATCCAACTTTGTAATATCTGAATTAAAAGAATGATTTCCTGCCAATTGACTCGAATAAGTGGTACGCGATTCGTAACCTAATTCATACGAACGTTCTTGCAGTGCATTTGTATCAAAACCTGTTTTAAGAACTGTGCGATTAGCGCCCATATTGTTGAATAAATTACGGAATTCTATACGCTGGTTATCGCCAAAAGTAAACGTCCAGTTTGACAATGCATTAATTCGAACTTTCGATTGAAAAGTCATTTGATTGAAACGATAAGAAGTATCGGGATACGCCCGATAAGCAGCTCTAAAAGCCGACTCGGATGTACCTGAAGCATTGTAACCTAATGCAGTAATTGTTCCAACCGAAATATCACCAACTCTGAATCGGCGGTTTACACCTATCTGTAAATCGGCATCAGGCTTAGCAGTAGTTTTAAAGGGAGTCATTATCGTATTGAACGATTTCGAAACAGCGTTAATCTGTTCTTTTTTTGAAGCATCAATCTGATTAAACAATGCTTTATAATCTGATGTATTAGGAGTATTCGAAGGAATAACACGCACATTTTTATCATATCCTAACCAATCGGTTTTACTTTCTTCGCTACTGTAAAAAGTTTTTCCGGTTGAAAGTTGGTTATAACCCACCGACGCCGAAACAGTTATGCTGTTACGGTCAATCAGACTTTTAGTTTTTACATTAATCATAGCTCCTGCAAAGTCGGCAGGTAATTCAGGAGCAGGTGTTTTGTATATTAAAATATTATCAATTTGGCCGCTGGGAATAACGTCGAACGAGAAAGCACGCACATCACTTTCGCTACTTGGCGTGGAAGTTCCATTTAACCAAACTGAATTGTAACGTTCGGTTAATCCGCGTACAATCACAAACTTACCTTCGCGAATGGTAACTCCCGGAATACGACGTATAACTTCAGAGGCATCTTTATCTTGCGAGCGAGCTATTTGTTGCGAAGTAATACCATTGGCAATGGTTAGGCTCTTGCGGGTAGAAGTAAGCATGGTGAGTTCAGTATCGGTGCGGCGTTGAGCAGTCACAACCACGTCCTGAATTACCTGAGTTGAAGATTTAAGTTTTACATCCAATTTAAGTTCCGAATTTTTACCAATTTCAACTTTCTGTATACTTTTATCGTACGATATAAAAGAAAAAATAATGTTATATGTTCCGGCAGGAACGTTTTTGAGTTCATAATTACCATCGAAATCGGTAACTGTACCAATTGTTGTACCCTGCAATAAAATATTGCAACCAATGACACTTTCGCCGTTATCGGCATCTGTTACCACTCCCTTAATAAAATTTTGCGAAAAAAGCAGCACGCTTAACTGCATGAATACCAGTGTTGTAAAAATTCTTTGAATCACGATGTTTTTAATTTGAAATTATGCTCCAAAATTATCGCTCTGTGATTAAATACGTGTTAAGATAATGTGAAGTTGGTGTGAATAGAAAGTTGCATATAAATTTCAATCACATTTCAAACTTATTACGGCGAAAAAGTTGAGCTCAAATGTTCATCAACCGACTACACACAACTTTGTAATATCTATTAAATTTAACAACACAGTATATTTCAACGCGCATTTAGTACTATATTTGCATACCGACATTATACTATATTATTCACTTCAAAAAACACACATTATGAACAAATTAATCACAATAATTGCCGTATTTTTTGTATTTACAAATTTGTATTCACAAAAAAATCCAATCGTTCAAAGCGATGGTTTATTTTTCACCGATGCTACTCAAACTAAACTTTATTCAGGTGAGTTAAAAGAGTTTTTTGAAAATGGTGCTTTGAAGTTGGAAATGAACATTAAAGAAGGAAAACCGCAAGGAGCTTACATTGTATATTTCCCAAATGGAAAACCAAACGAAGTACGTGCTTATCGCAATGGAGAGTTTCATGGTACATGGCGTACTTACAACGAAGCAGGTATGTTAATTGCTGAGGCCGAATACCGCAACAATCAGAAACACGGCTCTTGGCATGTATGGGACGATTCCGGAATTATGCGCTACGAAATGCAATACGAAAAAGGTAAAAAAGCAGGAATGTGGTATATGTGGGACGAAAAAGGTAAGCTTATCTCAGAAAAAAAATATTGATAAATCGGGTCTCACCAACGGGGAGTCACGATTCAAGAACGACAAATCTGTATGCTTTTGTAACAACTTCTTCACGACAATGTATAATGTTTGTTACACGAATGTAACACGAATGATGTTACTTTGTATCGTAAACAAGAAGTAAAAAAGTAAAAACATACAATCATGAAAAAGTTATTTTCAAT
>CAIWIS010000823.1 GCA_903912795.1 uncultured Bacteroidales bacterium | reverse complement strand
TCTTTTTCTAAGCGTTTACCTGTAGGCGTATCGATATTTATTTTTACAGTAACAGTCATGGCAATCAATGTTTAAATTTTCATTGCAAATATACAATCATTTTTCAAAAAATACGTATGTCACAAAACTTTATCACCAACAATCACGGGCAAAAGGCCTTAAAAAGCAGGATAAATACACTAATTTCCATCAGCGACGAGTTGAAGTTTCTGGTGGGTTTCTTTTACTTTTCGGGCTGGCGAGAGGTTTACGAATCGCTCAAGGCAAACTCCACTGTGCAACTGAAATTGCTCGTGGGCTTACAGGTGGATAAGCATATACATGATAACTTGGTGGAATATGGATATACAGAAGAGCGCACGTCGGACGAAGACCGCTTTAATGCCTTTATGGAATCGCTCCGCAAAGCACTGAACACCGACAATGCCGATACCGAAGAGTTTTACAATCAGGTGTATTTTTTCCTCGAAATGATAGAGCAAGGACGCTTGGTAATGCGTAAAACCGAAAATCCAAACCATGCCAAGTTGTATTTATTTAAACTGAACGATGCGCAAGCAACATTGCAAGGTATGCAGGGGCAATTTATTACCGGTAGCAGCAACCTAACTTCGGCAGGGCTAGCTGGTCAGGAAGAGTTTAATGTGGAGATAAAAGATTATGGTTTTACGGATGCTAATGCGTATTTTGATGCGCTTTGGAACAAAGCTGCGCCCATTACCGAAATTGATTTCCAGAAACAAAAAGTGATTGATTATGTGGGTGCTAAAACATTGGCGGCAAAGGTAACGCCTTACGAAGCATACGCGCTGATATTGAAAACCTATCTCGACTTGCAACAAACCAAACAAATAAAATCGAGCGTAACAGAACTGCTTGCCAAAAATGGTTTTAAAGAATTTTCGTATCAATTGGATGCTGTGAATCAGGGCTTAAGCATTATCGACGAATACAAAGGCGTGGTAATTGCCGATGTGGTTGGGTTGGGTAAATCGGTAATTGCTGCTTTGATTGCCAAGAATTTAGACCGCCGAACCATGATTATTTGTCCGCCGGGGTTGATTGGCGACCGCAATGCTGATAACCCAACGGGCTGGTACGAATATGTGTATAACTTTGGGCTGAATTGTGAAGTGGAAAGTCGTGGGAAGTTGGTGGACATTGCCAAATCTATTGACAATCGCAATATTGAAGTAGTGATTGTGGACGAAGCACATTATTTCCGCAATCAGGATACCGAAGATTACGAAGCCTTGCTGAAAATATGCCGTGATCGGATTGTGATTTTGCTTACTGCCACGCCATTCAATAACTCGCCAGCTGATATTTTTTCGTTGCTCAAACTGTTTATCGTTCCGGGCAAATCGGGCATTACCATCGACCACGATTTAGAAGCATTGTTTGCAGGTTATGGCACGCGGTTCAAAAAACTGTCGGATATAATGAAGTACAGCAACTCCAAAAAGGAGGAGAAAAAAGCCAAAGCGCTTAAACTTTATTCCGAACTATTTGGCGAAGAGCATGTAAACCTCGTCAAAGTGCGCGAAGAAACCAAACGGCTTGCCAACCAAATTAAAAATGTGATTTCGCCTGTCATTATCCGCCGCAACCGACTGGACTTGCGCAACGATTATGTGTATTCGCGCGAAGTTACCGAACTATCGACAGTACGAGACCCCAAAGAGCTGTTTTACACACTCACACCAGCACAAAGTAGTTTTTACAACGAAGTGCTGACAACGTATTTTGGCGAAGATGGGCATTTTAGCGGTGCAATTTATCAACCTTTTGCGTACGAAAACGACCCGAAAGAAAACGAAAAACTCGACGAACAAGGCAACCGTGCCTTTAACCAACAAGCCAACTTGTTCGACTTTATGCGCCGCCTGTTGGTGAAGCGTTTCGAAAGTTCGTTTGGCGCTTTCAGCGAATCCATCAACCGATTTCTGGCTATTCACGAACGCGTAAAAGCATTTATTGCCAAAACAGGTGGTAAATACATACTCGACAGAAAGTTAATGGATACATTAATGGAAGAAGAGAACATGGATAGCATTCTGCAAATTCTGGACGATTACGAAAATAATGTGCTGACCAAGCGAGTTCCAAAAAATAACACGGTTTACGACACGTCGAAATTCAAACGAAAGAAGGAGTTTTTCGAAAATATAGACACGGATATTTCTTTGTTTAAAGTGATAAAAATGCATTTGGAGCAATTGAATATTGTTGTTAACGACCCCAAACGCGATGCAGTTTCTACCGAAATAGAAAAAATTATTCACCAAAATAAAAACCGTAAAATTATTGTTTTCAGCGAATATGTGGATACGGTAAAGCATTTGGAACCGTACTTCAGAGCCAAGTTTGGTACACGGATGCTGATTTGCGATGGTGGTATGACGCCCACACTGCACAAAACACTGAATGCCAACTTCAACGCACAATACAAGAGCGAAAAGGAAAACGACTTCGACATACTGATTACAAGCGATAAACTGTCGGAAGGTTTCAACCTCAACCGTGCAGGCGTTATTATCAACTACGACATTCCGTGGAACCCGACGCGCGTCATTCAGCGTGTGGGGCGCATCAACCGTATTGGCGCTAAGGTTTTCGACGAATTATACATCTATAACTTCTTCCCAAGCGAAGCCGGTTCCAGCGTGGTTCAGATACGTGAAATAGCCATGCAAAAGATGTTTTTGATACATAACGCCTTGGGCGAGGATTCCAAGATGTTTGATGCCGACGAAGTACCCACAGCAGCCGGACTATTCAATAAAGTAAACGAAAATCCGGATAACGAAGGCGAAGAAAGTATGGCTACACGCATCCGTAACAGCTATTTCGAAATTGCTGAAAAACATCCCGAAGTGATTGAACGTATTGCCGAACTACCGGCACGTATAAAATCAGGCAAAGCATTTACGGCCAATCAGGTTTGTGTACTGCGACGCAAAGGGCTGAGTTTGTTTACGCATATGGTGGAAACAGAAGCCGAAAAAATGGAAGTAAAAGAAATAACATTTGAAGAAATGCTGGAGTTGGTCAGATGCGAGTTTGAAACGCCTTACATTACACTTTCAGCCAACTTCTGGCCGGCATACAACTCAGTAAAAGATTTTAAATCAACAACCAAAAAAGGTTTTTCTCCAAAATCATTAGAAGCCAAAGCGCACGAAAACCTGAAATGTGCCTTAAAGATTTTAGATGCTAAAAACGATGGGTTGATGACATTTGTTAAAGTGCTGATCACGGATATTGAGAAATACAAAACCCTTTCGGATAGAACATTGGGGCGCATCGGGCGCAACCCGCTCAGCATTAAAGCAACTGATGCGGAAAAGAAAACATTTGTTGAAGAGATAAACTGGATTAAAAACAGTCTGGGCGCAGATTATCTGGATAGAGTTCTGAAACGCATTGAACATCAAAAGAATGAAGTGGTAATAGCGGTGGAGAATACTGCAGCGCAATCTCAAATCTATCATGGCTATACCATTTAAAAATAAATACTTATCTTTGTAATGAATATAAGGTTATAAAGTGGTATATGCAGAAGTTGAAGTTGTACGGTGCTATTAGTTTGGCAATGTT
>CAIWIS010000822.1 GCA_903912795.1 uncultured Bacteroidales bacterium | reverse complement strand
CATTTATTTTCGATTAAAGGCTTTTATTAATTATAAATTAAGTGCTTTTTAATTGGTGCAACTCTATCTTTGACCACGTAAATTAGGAATTCATCATGTCAAGAATAAATTAATGAAAAGATTATCAACAATTCTGTTAGCCTTAAGTAGCTTTTTTATAGCACAAACTTTATTGGCAAAAAAAACGGATTATACCAAGTACGTAGATCCTATTATTGGAAATGTATCACAATTATTAGTGCCTACATATCCAACATTTAGCATGCCCAATCAAATGCTACGGATGATTCCGCTTAAACCCGATTATATTGCTGATCAGGTTAGTTCATGGCCTTTGCATGTGGAAGGTCACCGCGATAAGGGAGTTATGCAAATGAAAGTGTCGGTGGGTGCAATTAATAATGCAAGTTGGAAAAGCAAAATGACTATCGACCACGATTTGGAGACAGTTCGTCCGTGGCTATATTCTACTTATTTAATAGACGATAATATTACATTAGGCTTTACCCCATCGAAAAAAAGTGCCATCTATAAAATTGATTTTCCTGCATCAGCAGCCAAAAACATACTCATCTCGGGTACAGATAAAATGATTATTAGTGCATTGGGTAATAATTCATTTAACATACACGAAACCATTGCTTACAGAGTAAGAGGCATTGAACCTACCATGCGTTATACTTCGGTTTATTGTTATGCAGTGCTTACCGACGTAAATGGAACTGCTTTGAGCAATGTTCAAATTAACGCTCAAAAAAATAAAGTTACTATTACTTCTACATTTGCTCAACAACAAACTATATTAATTAAATATGGTATTTCGTATATTAGTGTTGAACAAGCCAAGAAAAATTATGAGATTGAGATAGCTAATCAGAATTTTGACCAAACAGCTGCAAATGGAAAGCGAGCTTGGGACAAAGTAATTAATCAAATTGAAGTTACAGGTGGAACCGAAGCTCAAAAACGTTCATTCTACACCTCACTTTACCGCACTTACGAACGCATGATAGACGTAAATGAATATGGACAGTATTTTAGTGCTTACGATGGAAAAGTGCATCCGAGCGAACGTCCATTCTTTGTTGACGATTGGATTTGGGATACTTACTTGGCTAAACACCCTTTAAATTCAATTTTAAACCCTGCCATGCAAAGCGATCAACTCAATTCGTACGTAAAAATGTACGAACAGAGTGGCTGGATGCCTACTTTCCCTCAGGTTTATGGCAATCATCTTTGTATGAATGGCTATCACACAGTTGCACTATTTATTGATGCCAAGCGCAAAGGTATTGAGGGATTTGATATTGAGAAAGCATATTCAGGAATGAAAAAGACATTAAATGAAGCTACATATCTTCCTTGGAGACAAGGACATAAAAAAGTTTCGATAGATCACTTTTACGATAAAAATGGTTTTTATCCTGCTTTACATCCCGATGAAGTTGAAACTGAACCTATGGTAGATGGTTTTGAAAAAAGACAATCAGTAGCTATTTCGTTGGGAATGAGTTACGATGCATGGTGCTTGGCAGAGCTTGCCAAAGAAACCGGGAAAATGGATGATTACAAAAAGTATTCGGAAATTGCTCTGAACTATAAAAAACTTTGGCACAACGAAATGCAGCTTTTTATGCCTAAAGATGAAAAAGGTGCATGGATAATGATAGATCCAAAGCTTGATGGAGGAAAAGGATTTAGGGATTATTATGATGAAAATAATGGTTGGACGTATGCTTGGCAAGTGCAACACGATATTGATGGATTAATTGGATTATTAGGTGGAAAACAAAAAACTGAAGAACGCCTTGATCAACTTTTCAGAGAGCCTCTGGGTATATCTAAACAAGAATATTTATTCAACGCACCCGATGCAACAGGGCAAGTAGGACAGTATGTTATGGGTAATGAGCCTTCGATGCACATACCATATTTATACAACTATGTAGGTGCGCCATGGAAAACGCAAAAAAGAATTCGTTTTTTGTTGGATGTTTGGTTTAAAGACAATATCTTTGGCATTCCTGGCGACGAAGATGGTGGAGGAATTTCAGCATTTGTAGTGTTTTCGTCATTAGGTTTCTATCCTGTAACTCCGGGTTTAGCTGTTTATACCATCGGAAGTCCTTTATTCGAAAAATCGACTATTAAATTAGCAAACAATAAATTATTTACTGTTATTGCAAAAGGTGCTAGTGACAAAAATAAATACATACAAAAAGCTTTTATGAATGGTAAGGAGATTAATAAGCCTTTCTTTACACATCAAGAATTGATGAATGGTGGTACGCTTGAACTTATTATGGCAAGCAAGCCGAATAAAGAATGGGGAAAATGATGTGATGATGTGGTGATGTGCCCGCTCGGCTTTGCCGCTTGGCGCAGCCAAGAATAAGACAATGTGCCATAATAAATCTTTCATCTTTGCTCTTGGTTCTCAAACAAAATAGTAAATAGTAAATAGTAAATGAAAAAATAGTAAATGGATTAATTGACAATTAAATTATATAAATGAAAAAAGAACAATTTATGAAAAAGAGGTTTTATTTTCGAAGTATTTGTATGCTCATGCTTATGAGTTTGCAAATAACTTTAGGAGGTTCGTTCTCGGGAATTCAAGCCCAGAATGACAATTCGAAGCAGAAGAAAATCACAGGTACCGTACGCGACAATACCGGTGAAGTTTTACCTGGAGCCAGTATTATTATCAAAGGCACAAAAACCGGTACAACAACTGATGCGAGCGGAAAATTTTCGGTTGCTAATGTAACGCCCGAAAGCGTTATTGTAGTTTCGTTTATTGGTATGGAAACCAAAGAAGTAAAAGTTGGAAACCAAACAGTTGTAAATGTATCACTTACTGATGGCTCTATAGGCTTGGAAGAGGTAGTAGCTGTAGGTTATGGTGTCCAGAAAAAAATTAATGTGGTTGGAGCCATTTCGTCAATAAAGGGTGAAGCATTGCTTCAATCGGGTGGTGTGTCAACCATTGGGCAAGCACTGCAAGGCAAACTACCCGGCTTAGTAACCATGTACACCAATGGAAAACCAGGTTCAAATGACATGAAGATGTATATTCGTGGTCAAAGCTCTTGGAATAACGGAGGTACTGTACTTGTGTTAGTTGATGGTGTGGAACGTGACATGAATGATGTAGACATGAACGAAATTGAAAGTATTTCGGTCTTGAAAGATGCTTCGGCTACTGCCGTTTATGGTGTTAAAGGAGCCAATGGAGTAATTCTACTCACAACTAAAAGAGGTCAATTAGGAAAAGCTAAACTATCAATTTCGGGTAATTTAATTGGCAAAAGTATCTCCAAAGTTCCTGAAAAATACGAATCTTTCGATGCCATGATGATTTCAAATGATGCCATTATGCGTGAATTGCCATATTCCGACGCATCTTGGGGAAGTATCACTCCTATTGAGGTAGCTGAAAAGTATCGCAACCAAACTACTCAATTACAGAAAGAGATGTATCCGAATGTAGATTGGAAAGACTATATGTTTAAAGATGTCTCCAATGACTATCAGCTTAATCTATCGATCAGTGGAGGAACAGAACTTGCGAAGTATTTTTGCAGTTTGTCATATAATGATGAAAATGATATGATGAAAGATTTTGAAACAGGAAAGGGTTATAATGGTAAACTGAATTATAAACGATTGAATTATCGTAGTAATTTGGATTTCAATATTACCAAAACAACTAAATTGTCGGTTAACCTCTCTGGTTCATATAGTAAAAAGTCAGAATCACCACAGGACGACCTGAGATTATATTTAAGCTTATATGGGTTAGCTCCAGATCTGTATTACCCACGATATAGCGATGGTAGCTATGGTGTTGCAAAAGAAGATGGTGAACAGTATATGACAAATAGTTTGTATTACTATACTGCTTATGGTAACAATACAACTCATGGATTCAGATTAAATACTGACTTTGCTTTGGAACAGAAATTGGATTTTATTACCAAAGGACTTACCTTCAATGGTCGTTTTACTATGGATAACACCATGACTGGAACACAAAACATTGTAGATAAGCAAAATAATGTGGTTCAAAAAAGATACGAAAATGGCGTAGAGATATTTAAATATCCAGCAACCGACCTTAATTACAGTTTTGTTGTTGAACCGTGGACGCTATCCAACTTTGATGTTGGTGGCAATAAGAATCGTCGCATGGAATACCAATTAACGTTGAATTATGCTCGTACTTTTGCAGCTAAACATAATGTCAGTGGGCTTTTACTTTTCAAACGACAA
The DNA here is from genome assembly GCA_903912795.1 of uncultured Bacteroidales bacterium. Lineage (GTDB taxonomy): Bacteria > Bacteroidota > Bacteroidia > Bacteroidales > Paludibacteraceae > Paludibacter. Next base: position 7,105 of record CAIWIS010000822.1, on the reverse strand, counting down.
AAATATACCAAAGGAAGTGCTTTTGCAACCCGTTACGAGGATATTGTTAGTCGTTTAAGTTACAATTACAATTCTACTTATTTTATTGAGGGCAATGGAGCATATAATGGATCTGAACTCTTTGCATCAAATTATAGACGCGAGTTATTTCCCTCAATAGCAATAGGTTGGATGATTTCGAACGAAAAATTCATGAAAGGCTTGACTTGGTTAGATAAACTTAAAATTAGAGCTTCTGCAGGTGAAGTTGGAGATGATTCATTTATGGTTGATAACCAAGATCTTCGTTGGATGTACGTATCACAATGGGCATCCTCAGCAGTTAAAGCCGACATGGTTAATCCTGGACTATTTGGTTTGCAAAATGTCACTGGAGCTGGATCGCCTTATACTACTTATGTTGAAAAGGTGATTGGTAACAAAGATATACATTGGGAAAGATCGTTGAAAAAAGATATAGGATTGGAGATTTCAACTTTCAAAGGTGCTATTACAGCTGATTTAGATTATTTTGAAGACAATCGTCGTGATATTTTCATGAAAGGTTCAGACAGAAGTATTCCTGATTGGTTTGGTTCTGCCGTTGCCCCAGGAGGTAATCTTGGTGCTGTTGACACAAAGGGTTGTGAAATTGTACTTGGGTTGAAACATAGTTTTACTAAAAACATGAAAGTTTGGGCCGACATGAGTTATACGTATTCTAAAGATATTATTTTATATAAAGATGATCCATTTTTAAGACCCAAATATTTAAAAAAAGAGGGTTATTCTATTGATCAAACTGTTGCTGCCATTCCCGGAAATATGATGCAAAATTGGGACGATATATACATGTCGACAAAGCTAACTGATGGAAATCAGTATAAACGCCCTGGTTATTATGATGTGTTGGATTTCAATGGTGATGGTATTTATAATGGCAATACCGATAATGCTCCTTATGGATATCCAAACCGTCCTCAAAATACATGGAATTTAACACTTGGCTCTTCATTCAAAGGAATTAGTTTTATGGCGCAACTATATGCTCAAACAAATAGTACACGTGAATATACCTTAGATAGTTTTTTGAAGGGTTCGCATCTTTTCTTTAAAGAAAATGGCGATTATTGGTCTAAAGAAAATCCTGATGGAGTTCAAACTTTATATCCATGGAATGCTAATATATCAGCAATAAATGATCCGTATAGAACTCTCATAGATGGATCGATGGTTCGTTTAAAAATGGTTGAATTAGCTTACCGTTTCTCGTCAAACAGCTGTAAAAAAATGGGTTTGGCGGGTTTAAAAGTTTTTGTAAATGGCAATAACTTGTACTTATGGACTAAAATGGCCGATGATAGAGAATTTGGTTCGGGTAGAGCAGGTAATTATCCTACCTTGAGACGCTTTAATTTTGGGTTTAATCTTGATTTATAATACATAATACAATGAAAAAGATAAATAAATTAATAGTTATTGTTCTGGCAGTAGTTTTGGCATCCTCATGTGAAGATTATTTAGACAGACCAAAACAGGCAGAATTACCTGTAGAAGATGTTTTTAAGGACTTTGTACATGCTCAAGGTTTTATTGAAGTAATGTATCGCTATGTTGTTAATTATTCAAATAGTGGCAATCAGAACGATGGTTCTAACTTTTTGATGGGCGACGAAGCTGTATCAAACACAACCATGCTTCCTGGCAGATTCGATGCAGGAGCTTTTTGGCATGCTGTTCCTAACGGATCAGGATATTTAGATCGACCCGATGCCCCAAGTAATATTCCTGCATGGGAACAAAATAATGCAACTATACGACCTGGAATTTGGGATGGTTGGAGAGCCATACGTATTGCCAATATTGTATTGGCTAATATGGATTTAATGGTTGGTGCTACCCAAACAGAGAAGAACTTGATAAGAGGACAAGCTTTATTCTTTAGAGCATTTTTTCACTCCGAGATAATGAAATTTTGGGGACGTATTCCCTACATCGATTTTGTTGTTACCGGAAATGATGGTGACTTTAAACTTCCTCGTCCAGCTACTTACAAAGAATGTGCTATGAAAGCGGATGCTGATTATGCAGCAGCAGCCGAATTGTTGCCCTACAGCTGGGACGATTTGAAAAACGACCCCAATGCCCAAATGTACACATTCAAAACCGAAACCTATGGCAATAATTTAATGCGTATTAACAAAGCCATAGTGTATTCATTTAAAGGAAAAAACTTGCTTTTTGCAGCAAGTCCATTAATGAAAAATTCAACCTCAGCAACACCTCCCGATACCTACGATTATGATCAGGAATTGTGCGAGATGGCAGCATCGGATTTTGCAAGAGTGATCCAAATGGATAATGATAATGTAAATAATTTAGGTTTAGCAAACAAAAATAATTACACCAAATTATTTTATACTAACACTACAAATGTAACCAAATGGCCGGGTACTGCTAGTTATATGGGAGGTGAAGGAGAATATATTTTCAGTTCAACTGCTATTGGAATTAATTTTGCAACAGCTTTACCGAAAAGCTGTTTACCTTACGCCGAAGCTGGTGCTGCAAATTCACCAAGACCTACGCACAATTTTATACATCAAACTTTTGGTACTGCTAATGGCTTAGCATGCGATGAAGACTTAAGCTTTAGTCCTCAGAACGAATTCCTTAACCGCGATCCACGTTTTTATTTAAATCTCGTGATTGATGGCGATACACTTATTCGTAAACAAGGAGCATCAGCCGATCGTAAATATGCTCAATTATATACCACTGGCTTTGCGCGACTAAGACAAAATAATGCAGCTTACGAAACAGGATATTTTATAAAAAAATGGTCTGATGTATCATTTAATACGCAAGGTGGTGTTATATCTGGCGATTTTGATGGTGTGACTTCGTTTAATTCGTTCCGTATGAATATGCGCCTAACAGACGTATATCTAATGTATGCTGAGGCTTTGGCAGCCACCGAAAAATATGGTGTTGATAAAGCTCCAAACTTTGCTCACTTACCTTCAGCTCCTTCAGCTATTGAAGTTATCAATTTGATTCGTTCTCGATTTGATGTGCCAACTGTTCAAGCAGCTTACTCCAGTATTGGTATAGATATTCTTGGTAATCGTCCTAAATTTATAGATGTAGTGCGTCGCGAACGATCCATCGAGCTAGCTTTCGAAGGACAACGTTGGGATGATATTCGTCGTTGGGTGATAGCTCATAAGCCAGAATATAAAACCAAAACTGCTCTCGAATTCGACAGAAATGTTTATACGAATGTGTCTAGAGCATCAGGTGCATTTCAAAATATAAATTTCAAAGTAAAAACAGTTAGAGAACGAATATGCGATTATCCAAAACATTATTGGATACCATTCGCTATAAAACAAACTGAATTGTATCAGGGTTTTGATCAAAATCCGGGATGGTAAACTGAATCTATTAAAATTATTAAAAAAATAATCACATGAAGTATATAAATAATTTTTTGGTTGTTTTGGGTCTTGCTATTACAAGTCCGTCCTTGGTTTTTGCACAATCAGCGCAAAAAAGCACGGCAACCATTTCAAAACTTGTGAGCGATACAACGAAAGTGGATATCGGTTTTCAGAAAAAATCGAAACGCGATGCTGTTTCTGCTTTTGCAACAGTAAAACCTATGGACAGATTAACTTTTGATGATGCCGAAGCGGCTGGAAGTCAAATGGATATTTTACTTGGTCTTACTTCAGGCAATAATATCCGAAATATTGGTGCTGCCATGTATGTAATTGATGGTATACCTGGTCGTGACATTAACTTGCTCAATGCCAGTGAAATTGAAAGTATTTCAGTTTTGAAGGATGTAAATGCATTGGCACTATATGGTACAGCGGGTAAAAACGGAGTTATTGTAGTGACTACTAAACGTGGTGTGGCATTTAAAAACGAAATAAAAGTAAAAATCAATCATGGTATAAAAAGCCCTATTTCATATCCAAACTATTTAGGTTCGGCAGAGTATATGGAATTATATAACGAAGCTCGTAAAAACGATCGTTTAGCGCTTACTTACGACTCAACTTCAATTGCCAATACCAAAACGGGACTTAATCCGTACAGATACCCCGATGTTAGCTTTTTTAATGCTGATTATCTAAAGCCTTTTACTACACAAACCGCTGCGAGTACCGAATTTAGTGGTGGTAATAAAGATTTGCGTTATTACGTAAATTTGACTTATAATAATACCGGGACAATTGAAAAAATTAATCCGGAATTAAACAAAGGAACAAACTCCTATAAAGTAAGAGGAAATTTGGACTTTCCGGTTAATAATTGGATTAGAAGTACCGTTGATATCATGGCAAGTGTTATTTCAAAGAAATCTGCTCATGCCAGTATTTTAAACGAAGGTACTACTTTCCGACCAAATCTGTATGCTCCATTTCTACCCGTTTCGATGGTGCGCGATTCAATTGAAAAGCAATTGTTATCGATGAAAACATATCAGGATGGCAAGTTTGTTTTGGGTGGTTCCGGATCGTATAAAACTACAGTTCCATTCGGACAAATTTTTGCCGGTGGATATGTTGATCACACCTATAGATCTACTCAAGTAGCTAATTCGTTGGAGTTTAATTTATCGAAAATTGCAAAAGGTTTAAGTGCGAAAACGTATGTAAGTTTGGATTATTACGACTACTATACGGTGTCCATTAACAATCTATACAATTTCTACGAGCCTAAATGGCAAAATAAAATTGAGAATAAGGATAGTTTATATGCCGTTGAGTATCAAGCTGACTCGATACGGACATTAACACCACTTGGCGTGGCTGACATGAAGGATACCAAAGAGAATGTTTCGACCAAAGGCTTTACAATGCGTACAGCATTTTATGGTCAATTGAACTATGCCAGAACATTTGGCGATGATCATTCGATTAATGCTATGTTAATTGCCTCTACCAATGCGTCGAAATACTCAGGTGTTAAACAATCGGATGCAAATTCACATGCTGCTTTTAATTTAGATTATAGTTTTAAAAGTAAGTATTATGCGAATTTCAACACCACTTATACCTATTCAACCCGATTGGCAAGTGGAAACCGTGGTAAATATGCTCCTACAGTGGGTTTAGCGTATGTTATTTCTGAAGAAAGTTTTATGAAAAACATTGAAGCCATTGATTATTTGAAACTAAGAGGAAGTTGGGGTAAATTAAATACAGATATTCCATCCTATTTCTTGTATCAAGATGTGTATGATGTTGAATCAGCTGGTACTTTTATTTGGAACGACAATGCTAAAGATGGCTCGCTTAAAAGAACGGTGATTCGAAACGGACGCAACTTAGGACTTGGTTTGGAACAACGCGAAGACATTACTGCTGGTTTCGAAGCTTCACTCTTTAAATCTTTAACTGTGGAAATGAATTACTTTCAAACTGATAGAAGTAATTTTGTATCGCAGGATGCTACTTTTTATCCTTCGTTTTATGGCGATTTTGCACCCTATATTAATAGTGAACGTAATCGTTACAAAGGTTTTGAATTGGGCTTAAATTACGGAAGGAATTTTGGTGATCTAAATGTGAATGTTGGAGGTAATTTAGTCTATTCAGTATCCCAAGTTATGGAAGCCGATCAATTAGAACCTGAGTATGCATACCAGAATGTTATTGGTCAATCATTAGGACGTATTAGCGGATTAAAATATGAACGTTTTTATACCAAAGACGATTTCAATCCGAATGGCACATTGATTGCTGGATTAGCAAAACCAGCTTTTGGAGCTGTACAGCCAGGTGATTTAAAATACGAGGATACAAATGGTGATAAAGTGATTGACACCAGAGACAACTATACTATAGGAAATAATGCTTTCCCATATAGTTTTAGTGTAAACTTATTACTTAAATACAAAGGATTCAGTTTGTTTGTATTAGGTAAAGGTCAAACTGGTGCCGAAACTACCCGCAGCAGCAATTACTATTGGGTGAGTGGTAGCGATAAGTATTCCGAAGTTGTTCGCGGTCGTTGGACTGAAGCTACTGCTGCTACTGCCACCTATCCACGTTTAACAACTGGTTCAGGAACTAATAATTACAGAACTTCTACTTTCTGGTTGTACGACAAATCGTATTTAGATATTCGCAGAGTTCAGTTGACTTATGAGTTTAGTAATCAGATTTGCAAACAATTAGGAATGAAGGATTTAAGCTTGAATATTGCTGGTTCTGACCTATTTAAGTTTGCTCCAAATAAAGATATTTTGGAGCTGAATGTAGGCGGTAATCCACAATTCAGAAATGTAACCCTTGGTCTGAAATTTACTTTATAATTTATAAAAATGAAAAAAATGAAAAATAGATATAAATTTTTAGTCCTAGCTTCGTTCATTCTATTGCTGAGCTCATGCGACAATATATTTGAGCCATTGAACGAAAATTTAGTTGAAGAATCCTACGCAATTACTGACCCGGCAAGTGCCGAAGGAATGCTGGTAAATGCTTATGCCAATGTACTTGGTCAATATACCTTTACAGATGTTGCTACCGACGATGCTGTGCACAATCAAGTATCAAACACTTACCGCCGTATGGCAACTGGTGAACTTACAGCCATTTACAACCCGTTGAATCGTTGGAACTTATATGGAAATGTTTTTTATGCCAATAAATTTCTATCAGTTGTAGATAAGATACTTTGGATGAAGGATCCAGCAGTTGTTCCTATAATACCAAATCCCGGGAATTATTCCGTACGAAATGAACTTATTCGAAAACGATTAAGAGGTGAAGCATTAGCACTCAGAGCATTACATCATGCGTATATTTTGGAGAATTTTGCAGGAAAAGATGCTGCTGGAACTTTAATGGGGATTCCGTATTATACCGAATTTATTGAACAAACAGGTGATTTTAATGTACCCCGACTGACTTTGGATAGTACTGTTAAAAGTATTCAGAAAGATTATGAAGCTGCTATCAAATTGCTTCCATATATCTACTCTAATGCTGCGACTGATATTCCTGTGAAAGATAAAGCATTAGCTTACACTGGTACCAATTGGAAAAATGATTCAACGGCTTATTTAGCAACGCTTCCTTACAAAGGAACAAATTGGAAAAAGGAT
>CAIWIS010000821.1 GCA_903912795.1 uncultured Bacteroidales bacterium | reverse complement strand
TGAAGTTGCTAGTTTCCAGCTAAATACCAGTCATTTGAATAGTGGTTTGTATATTGTTAAAGTTACTTGTGATTCAAAATCTGTAACTAGAAAGTTTTTTGTAATCCATTGATTGGGTAATTTTATTGTTGAAAAAAAATACGTAAAAACGAATTATTGAAATGAAAAATTTTAGATTTTTTTGTATTGTAGCATCCATTTTACTTTCATTGCAGAGCAATGCTCAAATAGTGATTTCTGAAATTATGGCTTCAAACAATAATTCTTTCAAAGATCAATTTGGACTTAGTTCCGATTGGATTGAACTTTACAATCATTCTAACAACACAATAGATCTTTTAAATTGGACACTTAGCGATGATGCCGGGTTAGCTTCTAAATGGAGGTTTCCTTCGGTAAGCATTGCTCCGGGAGCATACTTGCTTGTATTTGCTTCGGGAAATGATATAAAAACTGTGACTCCTTATCTTCATACTAACTTCAAACTATCGGCTACAGGTGAGTTTTTGGCACTTTATAATAACAATGGAGTACTAGTTTCGGGTATTATTCCCGCGTTTCCACCACAATACGAGGATGTTTCCTATGGTTTGGTGAATGGGAACTATAACTATATCAACTTGCCAACTCCATTGGCCATAAATAGTACAAATTTATATGTTCTTCCGCCCACTTTTTCCATTAAGCACGGTCTTTTTTCTGCACCATTTCAGTTGAGTTTAAGCAGTCCAATAATTGGTGCAACAATAAAATACACCACCGATGGAAGCAGTCCAAGTTTGCTGAATGGAACTGATTACAAAACACCCTTAACAATAAATTCAACCGTAGTAGTTAGAGCTGCAAGTGTTTTCAACAATAATTTGAGTGCTTCGTCAACAAGCACTTACATTTTTCCTGAACAGGTTTTGCAACAGCCAGATACAAAACCATTGTATCCAAATACTTGGGGATCAGGTGTTGTTGCCGACTACGAAATGGATCCTGAGATTTGCAATGATACGAAAAGTAAAAATGCTATCTTAAGTTCATTCAGTCAACTTCCAATTATTTCAATGGTTTCGAAGCCTTCCAATTTCTTTTCGGAAGTAGATAATGATACTACCGGAGGTATTTATGTTTTCACTTCAAAAGAATGGGAACGTGCCGCTTCATTAGAGGTTTTTGGTAGTAATTATGCTGATAATCTGCAAATTAATTGTGGTGTACAATTACAAGGAGGAAACAGTCGTGGACCTGGAAATTCACCCAAACACTCGTTTAGGTTTGTTTTTAAACCGGAGTATGGACCTACAAAAATGGAATATCCATTATTTCCGGGGAATGCCGATGCTACCAATAAGTTTAATACCATTCATATTAAAGCGGGCTATAACAATACATGGATTCATTCAACTTCGGCTCAACGTACTAGTGCTCAGTATATTCGTGATGTTTGGGCAAAAAGCACTTTTCGCAAAATGGGCCAAGTAAGTGTGCACACACGTTATGGACATTTGTTTATCAATGG
>CAIWIS010000820.1 GCA_903912795.1 uncultured Bacteroidales bacterium | reverse complement strand
CAACTCGATGACAAGAATTGAAAGATTTTCGAATTTCAGGAAGTATTTGTTGGTTATAGACCTATAAATCGGGAGAGTATAGTGTGGTGTAATCTTTCGTCTTAAGCAAAAATCGGTATAAATAGCGGTCAAAAAGTAATACAAAACTAGTTTTTAGCCCCTGAATTTTAACAATTTGTATTAATTACGAGCAAAGATAGAAAAAAAATTGCAAACAGGCAATATTTTTGGGCACTTTGTGCGTTATTAAGCTAAAGCTGTTATTAGCCCTGCGGGCGTTATTTGGCCTGTGGGCGTTATTTGGGCTGCGCCGTTATTAGGCTCCCGATACATCGGGACAGGTTCGCCGTTATTAGGTGCTAAAGCACGTTATCCCGCTAAGGCGGGATCTTCGTCCTGTCTGCCGACAGGCAGGTGCACTACGATTGGCTGCTGCGGGCGTTATTGGGCTGCGCCGTTATTAGGCACTTCGTGCGTTATTAAGCCAAAAGGTGATATTAAATTGTTATTAAATTGTAAATGAATAAATGGTAAATATCTTGGCGTTATTAATAGTTATTGGTGGGTGTCTTATCTTGCTCTTTTATCGTTATAAATAAAGTCCAGATTTTTGTAATGTTTAAATTTACTATCGGAGCTAATAAGAGGTATTTTCTCAGTAATGGACTGGGCTATGATTATACGGTCAATTGGGTCGTTGTGCCCGGGTACAGCAGGGAGTTTTGCAAACGTATCAAAATGCTCCGTTTTGGAATGCAAAAGCTGAATATTAAAGCCTGTTTTTATGGCTTTCAGAAAATCTGTAACGGTTTTAAAAGATGTTTTTATACGTCCAGTTTGATAAAGATGTACAGCTTCAAACACACTTGACGAACTTACAAAAATTGTATTGTCGTAGTCAGTAAGTAGCGAATACACATTTTTATCAATATAGTATTCCTGATTGCTTAATGCAAAAATTAATATGTTAGTATCAATTAAATATCGCATAACTTAACGCATAACAGCTCTCATATCAACAATTTGTACTGTTCCTGCATATTTTATCATACCTTGACCGAATGCCGATAACCGTCTTTTTTGTTCTGAAACATTGGTTTCGGTTGCTTTTACATCAACTTTTACGGTTGTTGTGCTTTTACTATTTGTTCTCATGATATTTTGTATTAATTACGAGCAAAGATAGAAAAAAAATTGCAAAGGGCAATATTTTTGGGCACTTTGTGCGTTATCCCGCTAAGGCGGGATCTTCGTTGCACTACGATTTGCTGCTTCGGCGTTAATACGCTTCGCTGTTATTAGGGCTTCGCCGTTATTTGGCCTTCGGCGTTATTATCTGTGTTATATGTGGACAAACCACTTAAGTCACATAAGATTTTTATAGTATAGAGTAAAACCTTGCGGTTTTTGGGGAAGTTCAAATAAGGGGGGAGGGGATTTAGGCGATATTTGGGCCTGCGTTCGTAATTGGGGCGTTGCCGTTATTAGGTGCTAAAGCACGTTATTTGGCCTTTGGGCGTTATTGGGTGCTCATTGGTACTCAAAGTTGCGAGTAAGCATTTTAGTATATTTCTCTATCTGTGATATACGGTTTATAGAATGGAATAAAGATTTATTTCGAGTTTAAATTTAACCATTTGTAAGCAGGTGTTAGATAAACAGTGAATTTATTTACTTCTATTTGCTCCTCTTTATCCCAGGTAATTAATTCTAAATTTTCGCATTTTAATTCAGTTGCAGCTTCAATTAAAGCATCT
>CAIWIS010000819.1 GCA_903912795.1 uncultured Bacteroidales bacterium | reverse complement strand
GAACTTATCAAGCAATGCGATATTGTATTGCCGTGGATGGTGCAACGCTTTACGCCTCTGCTTCACAACGAAATGGACCGCTATCGTGATGTTATAAAAAGCGATATGCAGTGGTGTAAAACCAACAAACTGGATTATGTGCCCTGCGTTACTCCTGGTTTTACCTGGCACAATTTAAGTCGCTTCGAGTTTCCTGATGATATTAAACCTCCCGGATCGATACCACGCCAGGGTGGGAAATTCTACTGGCAACAAATGGCAACAGCTATTAATGCTGGTGCTCCCATGATTTATGTGGCCATGTTTGATGAAGTAAACGAAGGAACAGCCATTTTCAAATGCACCGACAATCCACCCGTAAGCAATATAGCCAAATTTGTAGGTATGGACGGAATGCCTTCAGACCACTATTTGTGGCTCACAGGATTAGCAAGTGAATATTTGAAAAACGGTAAGGTTTTTCCTAAGGAACTACCTGTAAGGAAAAGTAAATAAAACGTCAATTTTACTTTCAGAAATCAATTAATCAATTTTTATTTTTAATTTACTGATATTAAAATGCTGTTTAATGTATTATTAATCATTTTTTAATCAGTTACTCCTATCTTTGCTTCAAAATAAAAAATCTAATACTATTTATTGTATGAAACAGTTCACACTCACCCTTTTATTTCTTTTTGTTACAGCTACCCAATTTACTTATGCTGGCGATATTTTAGGTAAACTTATTGTTGGCTATCAAGGATGGTTTAATTGTAAGGACGATGGTTCTCCTATAAACGGTTGGGTGCATTGGAGTGGTACTAGCGGTCCAAAACCAGGTTTTGGTAATATTAAATTCGATGTATATCCAGATGTTCGTGAATATACCAGAACTTATCAAACTGGTTTAGGCAATTTAGGCAACGGGCAACCTGCAAAATTATTTTCTTCGTATGACGATCAGGTGGTGAATAAGCACGTGGAGTGGATGCAGCAATATGGTATTGATGTGGCTGCACTTCAGCGCTTTGGTAATGGAGTATCTCCTGGTTCTACAAATAAAGCACATAAAGACGGTATAGCCATAAAAATCAAAAATGCTTGCCAAACTTATGGTCGTAAATTTTATATAATGTACGACATTTCAAGTATGAGTAGTACTACGTTTGTTGCTAATTTGCAAAGCGACTGGACCAACACAATCACAAATACTTCAGCGCTTAATCTACTATCTTCTCCTGCTTATGCCAAAGAAATGGTTGATGGTGTGTTAAAACCTGTAGTTTGTATCTGGGGAGTTGGTTCTGATGGCCGACCTGGAGATAATACTTCATGGACTACTATTATCAATTGGTTTAAAAGTCAGGGATGTTATGTTATTGTTGGAGGCAGCAAAGATTGGCGGACTTCAACCACTTGTAGGGGTGCTTTTGAAAGTGCAAATATGATTTCACCTTGGAGTGTTGGTTCATTTGGTGCAACTTCTATTGATACTTGGGCAACCAGATCAAAAGATGATATGGTTCATTGTAAAAACCTTGGAATAGATTATATGCCTGTTTTATGGCCAGGTTTTAGCTGGGCAAATTGGAAAGTTGGTTATGAAACAAGGCAAAATCAACATCCACGTATGCATGGCAATTATATGTGGGATCAGTTTTACCGTGCCAAAGTAAAATTCAACGAAGCAGGAATGACTGCGACTACTTACGTGGCTATGTTCGATGAATATGACGAGGGTACAGCCATTGCCAAAGCGGCCGAAAATGCATCGATGATTCCTAACAATCAATGGTTTTTAACTTTGGATGCCGATGGAACAGTTTGCTCATCGGATTTTTATTTGCGACTGGTGGGTGATGGTGCCAAAATGATAAAAGGAATTATCCCAATGACAACAACACACCCAACTATTCATAATGCTCCTTTATCGGCAATTTCAACAACAAATGCTGATGAAAAATCAATCAATATTTATCCAAATCCTCTCACAAAAGGTACATTGTCAATTGATATGACTGGTTTTCAGAACACAAGAAATGTTCAGGTTAAAATTGCCAATTTGTTGGGGCAAACAGTATATCAAAAAAGAGTAGATAATACAGCTCAGATTGAAATTGACACAATGGGGATTCTGAAAGAATCTTTCTATTTTGTGACGGTTGAAGCAGATCAATCGAAAGTTACTCAAAAATTGATTGTTAAGATATAAACAATGAAAACTTCACCAAATTTATTATTGTCTTCATTCGCATTGTTGTCAGTTTCAACAACGGTGTACAGCCAAACAAACCCAAATTACGTGGTGATATTAGCCGACGATTTGGGATACGGCGACCTTAGTTGTCATGGTGGAAAAACACCTACACCCAATATTGATAAGTTATTCAAACAAGGGGTTGAATTTCAGAATTTTATGACTTGTCCCGTTTCGAGTCCTACACGCGCGGGATTGCTGACCGGATTAAATCCACTCCGGACAGGGCAGGGGCCCAGATCGGAAGAGCACACGTCTGAACTCCAGTCACGAATTCGTATCTCGTATGCCGTCTTCGGCTTGAAAAGGG
>CAIWIS010000818.1 GCA_903912795.1 uncultured Bacteroidales bacterium | reverse complement strand
CTTTGAGATATATCTGTGCGATTGGGGATTGTTCCCCGTTTGTCATAAATCAAACTTCGCTTTTTGTAGTGACGTCCTCGGTTTCTCAAGTCAAGATAAAGCGTTCCTTGTTTACGCTTATCTTTCCATATAAACTGATAGATGCGTTCGTGTGACACACAGTTATCTCCATTTGTTTTGGCAGCACCTGCAATTTGTTCCGGACTGTATTTGAGACGCAATCTCTCTCGCACATAATCCGCAACTTCAGGTGTGAAGGTTCTGGGTTTAGCTTTGTATAACTGACGCTTCAGGTATTTACGTTGCGCTAAATCATCTCTGTACTGGCCAGATCGGACATCTGCATTGCGGCGGATTTCACGACTGACTACTGATTTATCTTTATTTATAACACGGGCAATCTCACTTTGTGGATAGCCATTTTGCAACATTGTGCAAATAGTATATCTTTGTTCTCTGGTTAAATGACTCATAAATGTCAACTTTGGTCGGTAGACAATATAAGTAATTTTTCCCATCAGAGCAAGGGGGGACTGGTTCCTCCTGGCTCTGAAAAAACAAACTTTCCTATTTTGTCTGCAAAGTTGCATTTACTAATTGAATTTTCATATAATTATCAAAGACGATGGTAATTTACATCCCCTTTAGAAGTGTATATTATATATTATACATTTTGGTAATTCATTGTATTTATGTATCTTTGTACTTATTAATCAACGCCTAACAAGCCTACTTATTTGATACTTTTTGCTTAAGTTTTATCAAATGTGTAATGTTTGTGTAACGTAAAGTGTAACGTAAGTATGAAATACATTTCAATTATTCTTTACAAGAGCACCATTTTAAAGAGTGGTGAACACCCGATTGTTTTGAGAATTACCAAAGATCGGGTACGAAAATTCATCAGTTTAAATCTTTCTGCAACTCCCGACCAGTGGAACGAAGAGTTTTCTCAGTTCAAGAAAGATAAACGTGTCAATCCTGATTATGAGAAGAACAATGCATTCATTAACAGTCAGTTTTTAAAAGCCAAAGATGTTGTTGATGAATTCGACCGCAACAAAATCGATTGGACCCTAAACCAATTCGAAGAATCATTCCTCAATCGTGCAAAGAAGGGCAAAGTTAAGCCTTTTTTTGAAAACCACATACAAGTATTAAAAAATACCGGACATCAAGGCAATGCGCGTAGTTACGAAATTGCATTGAGAATGCTCGAATTATTTGATAAAAAGCTCTATAAGAGATTGTTTTCGGAAATTGATATAAAGTATGTTAGGGATTTCGATGCATTTCTTCAAACACCGCGCGAATCAATTTACAAATATAAAAATGGCACTACAAAGATAGTTCAACGCAAGGGATGCTGTGGCAATAGCCGTAGAGGTTATATGAAACAATTGCGGTCAATTCTCAATCTGGCCATAGAAGCCAAGGAAGCAAGCCGTTCAACCTATCCATTCGGGAAAGGCGGTTTTGAAGTAGCCAAATTAGAAGAAGAAACTGAAAAACGATATTTACCGACTGATTATCTGGCTAAAGTAAAAGCAGATATAAAGTTAAAAGAACCAGTGCAATTTGCCCGCTTAGTATTTTTATTCTCATACTATTGTTATGGAATGAGTTTTGTGGATATCGCTCACCTAACACCTGATAATATAAAAAGGCTTGAAAATGGCCAATACATCGTTTATAAGCGTCAAAAAACTCAATACAGCAAAAAGTCTAAGTCCATTAGCATAAAGCTAACAGGCGAGCTTCAAACAATCATAAACGAACTGTGTAGTATTCAAACACCCATTGGTAATTATCTACTTCCAATCGTGTCACGCAAAGATTATACAGGGGAAAAATTATACAAACACATTCACAATAGATTGCTTACTATAAACAACAATCTTGAAGAAATGGCTAAGGTTCTAGGCATTGGCGATATAAATCTAACTTCCTATGTCAGTCGGCACACCATGGCAATGACCTTGCAGAATAATGGAATCAAACGTGAGTTGATTTCACAGATTATGGATCACAAAGATATGAAAACAACAAACACCTATTTGGATAGTTTTGCAAATGTAGAAATTGACGAAGCCGCAAAAGTTTTGTAATATTCACATAATAAACGTACAATTGATACGTTTATATTTTCCCAAATGGCATGAATCTTCATGTCATTTTTTTCTAAAACACAACATTGAAAAATTAATAAAAGTATTACACACCAAACAAAAGAATGATTTCGCGCGATTTAACCAACCTGTATCTGAAAGATTTTAATGTACTTTCCGAAACCGTTTACATGTGCTGGCATAACTCATTTTGCCATAAAACAAAACAACTCAACGAAGAAAAATTAAGAGCTCAGATTCGACTCCAGGGCTTTTATCAGTTTAAAAAAAATCATGGGAAAGCTTTGCCCTTAAGTTTCAGAGACCGACTCAAATTTAAAGCTTTTAGTTGGGCTAATTGTATCACAAATTCAATACCCGAAAACACCTTATCAAACCGGTCAGAGTTGTATTTGAAAGCAATTGCAGAAGTAGAGCAGAATCTGTTGGTGCTTCGGAATAAGAATGAAAGAATTGCTTACGCCAAAATGCTGATAAACAGCTTTAACAAAGGTCATGTTTACAATTTAGATGTAGATGAAAACTTGCTCAATTTCAGAATCAAAGAACTGTTTCTTTATATTATTGACCATAATTTTGTTAAAGAAGACAATGTTACAGGTTTAGGCTTTGAGGAAGAAGTATATCCGGTTTATAAGCTGACAGTTGAACTCATCAATCACTTCGATTTTATCGATAAGCTTATTAATGCATTTATCCATTTTGACATAAGCATAGCAAAACATGCGCGGGAGGCAAACTGTAATTTATTTATGTTTCAGGACACTTTAACTGAACTCAATACAACCTACAACAAGCAAAGCATTGTAGTACCCAAATTCCAATCATTTCTATCCGACGAATGTTTGATAAAAATAATGCAACATCTTATTCAAAAGAACCTATTGGGAAATACAAATTCAGACATCTGGCTCTATTGGTTTAATCGTAAACCCATAAAATCGCCCGAAACATTGAAGTGGAATAAATCCAACACCCTGTTATCAAATATAATTCAACATTTATGTGGTGAGAGTATTGCGCTTACTGTCAAAACAGCTTTTTGTACCAAAGTATATGTTAAGCCAACCAAACGTAAATATGAACGAAGTAGAATGTATAAAGAAATAGAACAAATTATTATCATTTCAAATAAAAAAAACGCTTAAAATTCCGACCCTTATTCCGACCCTACTATAGCCTCTATTTGAGGCTTTTTTTATCCTTTTTCCGACCCTGTCCGACCCGTCCGAAGTCGGAGTCCGACCCAATAATTCACATGATTTTATAGTATCCACTTATATTTTTGATGATACATTTGCTGCAGGAAAGCCGATAGACTGCGCAGCTATTGGCTTCCATAAACACAAAAAAACATACTAAAATGGAAACAAAATTCCAACCAACAAACGAAACACCATTGGCAGCTCTAACCATCGGGCAATTCAAAGAACTGTTAGGCGACATGGTAAAGCCACAGCCAATTTCTCAATCTGAGCAAAAAGTTTTTCCGGAAACATTCGGTAAAAAAGAGTGTAGCGAACTAACCGGCTATGCTGTAAATACAATCAATAAAATGATTTGCGAAAAAGCAATCCCGTTTTATAAACGAAACGCAAAAGTACTCTTCAGAAGAGAGGAAATTGAAGCGTGGTTGTTGGCCAACCGAGTTCAAACAGTAGAAGAATTTATCGGCGAAAAGGAAAACCAGCTAACAAATGGAAGGAGCTCAAGATGAACTACAAAGAACATTTCGAAAAGTTTGAAGCTGATATAAGGAAGAAAATGCTCGATGATGAAACTATCATTGAGTCATTGAAAGAAGTCAATTCAAAGCATGAAGTATTATTACTGAAGCTCGATAATCTTATTGCCGGACTTAATGAAAACCGAAAGCTACCCGATGATCCGTTTTTCTCTAACGATGAATTTATGGATTTAATGAGTATCAGTGTGCGTACTTCACAATTGTGGAGAGACCAGGGTTTGATTAGTTATTCTCAAATAAGTGGTAAAATTTATTTCCGTATGTCCGACATTAAAAAGTTGCTTGACGAGAACTACCATAAATCAATTAAAAAGGCAGGGAGAAAGTCATGATAGAAGAAAAAAAAGCCCCTTCGAACCTATCACAATCCGAAGAGGCAAATAAACCAATACAAAGCAAAAATACGGCATTTATTCAGAAGCTGAAAGCTGAAATTCAATGCATAAATAGGAATTCGAATGAAAATGATACCATTTTTCCTACAAGTGGTATGCCGAAAGTGATTCTCGATTTTGCAAAGGAAATTTCAGAAGTATACGGAGTTCCTATTGAATTTCCTGCCCTCTCGGCACTATGTGCTGTTAGTGCAGCTGTTCGCAAGAAGTTCACAGTCGATAGCGGCAAGTATCGTAACTTTGGTCAGTTGTGGCTAATGTTTGTTGCACCTCCGGGCGTAGGTAAGTCCGAACCGGTTGCTGCCGCATTTCGTCCGCTCCTGCAGCTCGACAATATAAGCTTCGAAAGCTACCAACTTGAATTAAACAATTGGAAGTCCGATTGTGCTGAGGCCAAACAAAACCGTAAATTAGAACCCGATAGACCATTCTACAAACAATGCTTAATCGATGACTTTACTCCGGAGAGTTTGTACCAAACCATGTTTCGAAACAACGGTGCAGTTTCATTGTACCGCGATGAGCTTTCAGGCTGGTTTGCCGACTTTGGTAGATACAACAAAAGCGGTGAGATAAGTCGTTACTTGTCTATTTTCAATAATGCACAGTTTTGTATCAACCGGAAGAGTGAGGAACCCTTACAGATACCCGAACCATTTATGACTATTTGCGGCACCATTCAGCCCGAAATTCTCAATGTGGCACTCAACAACAATTACCTGAAGGAAAATGGTTTTGCAAGCCGCTTTTTGTATGTGTATCCAAGAGAAATCAAAAAACAAAAATATTCCGAGAAAACACCGGATAAAAATATCCTGGAGCAATACAACGAATTGATAAAGCATTGCTATCAATTGGAGAAATCCAAAGAATCGTATTTGCTTTCCGATGACGCCCGCAATCTTTTTGTATTATACGCCAATAACAATACCGATTTAGTTAACGGTAGTTCCAACAACTTTTTTCGGGCAACTTATGCCAAAATGGAAATTCAGGTATTACGAATAGCGTTGATAATTCAGCTTATCAGAGGTGTTTATAATTCGGACGAATGGCAGCAACGTGAAATATCCAAAGAAGCCATTCAATATGCCATTGACATTTGCCACTACTTTAACGCCAATATTCTGAGGGTTGAAAATGCTGGTGAAGAAAAAAACGTATCGTCTGGCGAAGCAATACGCATAATTCAACAAGAGTACGGCATTAAAAACAAACAAGCCTTTGCCGATTCAATTGGCGTATCCCGACAATACATTTCCAAAATCTGTAATCAATAAAATTTTATTTACTACCAACTATAAACTGAAAACTAGTATTGGTTGCGTTGTTGCGGTTGCGGTCAGCCTAATCTATTAACCAACAGTAGTTTTATTCAAAACACACCGCAACCCTCAATATCCATATTTCCGCCTTAGATAAAAAGCGTGAATAAAACAATATAAATGCGCTTGTATTGTTTTGAGACCGACCTCGTCCGGTGAACCGAAAAACAAGCGAAGACAACGTGAAAAAATCTTTTCTGTTTGAGATCTGACGTATTTCGTCAGATTGAGTTTAAAAGATTTTAGTTGTCGAGCGTAAGTTTTTCGAGAGAAGCGGGCGCAGTCTTGACCTTTTTTGCTTCCTTTTTGGTGTCAAGACAATTGAAGCGAAGCGGAATTGAAAATCAGCGGAGCTAAATCGCCGACACTTTAAAAAATAAACTCTCTGGAGGCAAAACTGGAAGTGGGGTTTGGGGCGAAGCCCCTGATAATTCAACAATAAAATCAACAAAATATGTACAAACTCCCATATTTACAAAAATACAAAGGCAAATCTACTCGCTTCAAATGCCCTTCCTGTGGTCGAATGCAAAGCTTTACACTATATCTCGATGGTAATACGCACGAACCAATTCACCGCACTGTCGGCAAGTGCAACCGCGAAAGCAAATGCGGCTATCATTACACACCAAAACAATATTTTATGGATAATCCAAATCTTTCTCCTTCCCTTCGGGGAGGCTGGGTGGGGTCGCACTCCCGAAACACAACGAATGCTGATATACGCTCCGCTCCCTCCCCTTTGGGGTGGGTTGGGGTGGGGTCGATACCTTTCTCTTACGTCGAAAAATCCGCCTCCTACAAATCCAACTTCGTTCGCTTCCTTTGCGAATTTCTCACTACCGAACAAATGACTTATATCGGCGACAATTATGCTTTAGGTGCGACCAAAAATAAAGAAGTCATTTTTTGGCAAATCGACATAAACGGAAAAGTTCGCACTGGTAAGATAATGCAATATAATGCAATTACAGGAAAACGCCTGAAACACGAAAGCGGGGCAATAGATTGGGTACACAACAAACTAAAGAAATCCGGAGCATTGCTCGAAGCCTTCAATTTACAACAATGTTTCTTTGGGGAACACCTGTTGACATTATACCCTGACAAATCAGTTGCAATTGTTGAGAGCGAAAAATCAGCCATTATCGCCAGCTCATTAATTCCGAATATGATTTGGCTTGCAGCCGGAAACATCAACGGATTATCCGTTGAAAAATGCAAAGTACTTAAAAATAGGAATGTGATTTTATATCCTGATTTGGGAGCTTTTGAAAAATGGTGTTTGAAAACTGAAGAGTTACAGGAGCAATGTAATTGCAAAATCACCGTATCAACCTTACTTGAAGATGAATCAACAGACACCGACCGTACCAACGGCTTGGATATTGCCGATTATATTATTGAAGAAATGAAAACTATATCAAGTCAAAGGCAAATTCAAAGTCGTTTCACGCATGATTTAGAGCAAATGATTGTAACAAACCCAGCCTTATTAATCCTTATCGACAAATTACAACTAGTTCAAATCTAAATCAAAAATTAAATTTCAATGACACCAGAAGAAAGATACCAGATAAAACAACATAGAAAACGATTAGACGAAAATTACCTTCAAAAGCAACTAATCAAACTAAACAATGATAAGTCTGAAACACTAATGAGAATACTAAATTTAAAAAGTGAACACAAAAGAAAATATAATTATTCAAAAGAAATTTACCTTCACCAACAACAAGTAGTCAAACTTTTAAATACTAATAAACGAACTGTAGATTTGCTGACAAAGGATAGGTTAATTAAAAATAGTTTTGGATTTGTGAAACCAACTTATACAATCTCGGACGTATTAAAGTTTATGCATTCAATTAATTCTCTGCTCTCGAAATAGATTGAAAAATTACTATTCTCGATTAATTTTTCAGAAACACAATGATAAATATTTGCATAATATTTTTTTAACTACAGCGATACCCTTATCCTCTCAGTTGCCATATAGTTTGGCGATTTGACTTTAGTAGGCATAAAACAATAACGTTTAAAGCAGGCATTGAAATAGGGCGTTAATGTTGTTTAGCTAAAACTCTTATTCGACCTTTTATTTATCGATGATTTTCGAATGTTTAATTTGGCTAGTAATACTTTAGTTTCTGGTTTCGGTGGTGGATTTTGATTAATCTGTTCAATTAATAATCTTGTTGCAACTTCACCAATTTCAAATGTTGGTTGTTCAATACTGGTTAACGGTGGGTCAATTAGAGGAGCCAGTTCCGTTTCAGAAAAACCCACAAGTGCTACATCATCCGGACATTTTAATTCTGCTTCTTTTATTGCTTTTAAAGCTCCAAGTGCTACCGGGTCATTGAAGCAAAAGATTGCTTCGGGTATGTTGTCTTTTTCAATCAAAGATTTCATACGTTCATACGACAATTCACTATACACATCGCAAGTAAATATCTCGTAGTCAATATGAGTGCTTTTATGTTTGTTAATAGCATCGATAAAGGCTTTTTTTCGTTCATTCGACACAACGAGGTTGTTAGGTCCTGCAAAATGAAAAATTTTTTTAAACCCATTATATATGAGGTGCTCGGTAGCAAAAAAGGCTAAATTATAATCATTTACTTTTACTTTAGGTGCAATAACTTTTGAGCTCACCCTATTGAAAAATACTATAGGAATACCACTGTCAATTAACTGCTGGTAATATTTATGATTTTCACCTTCCTGACTTATTGAAATCAGAAGCCCTTCTACCATATATTCTTCGAGCATTCTTAAGTTCTTTTCTTCAACTTCCATTGATTCTTGCGATTGAGTTATCAGAAGTTGAAAACCTTCT
>CAIWIS010000817.1 GCA_903912795.1 uncultured Bacteroidales bacterium | reverse complement strand
TATTTACTTTTGAGCATTATGCTGCTCTTTGGCAGCATTTCCAACAACCAAACTTGCTTCATTATATCTGGTTGTTAATTGTAATTTTATTACTTCCTCTCAACATATTTTTGGAAGCTATTAAATGGCAAAATTTGGTTGCAAAATCGGAAAACATATCACTTAAACAAGCTTTAAATGCTGTTTTAGCTGGATTTTCAACTGGGTTTATTACACCAAACCGTATAGGCGAAATGGCTGGACGCATGCTTTACGTTTCGCCCGGTAACCGAAAAGCAGCGATACTTTATTCGTTTCTCAATAGCCTGACGCAAAACTACGTTATTGCTCTTGTAGGTATTCCTGCAGCTATTTTATATTTGGCAGCGCTCAGTGGAAATGCCATTGCTGACCATACAATTTATCTAATTTTAGTTAGCTTATTTGTATTGTTTTTTACCATATTTCAATTCTTTATTCCTACAATGCTTACAAGTAAATTTGTAACGAAAAAATTGCAGCTGAATGCCAATATTGTTCGATTTAGCATTTCTAATCTGTTATATATTAACGCTATATCATTCGTTCGATTCCTTGTTTTTTCCATTCAATTTTATTTTCTATTGCTGTTCTTTGGTGTTGATATTACTGCTTTACAAGCGCTTATTTGTATCCCCACCAGTTATTTGTTGGTCACATTTACGCCTTCGCTTGCGCTGTCCGAAGCTGCTATCCGAAGTTCGTATGCCGTTACTGTGATAGGGTTTTATGCACCTCAAACGGCTGGTATTGCCTTTGCAGGATTGACATTGTGGCTACTGAATTTTGGAATACCTATGCTATTTGGTAATAGATTAATATTAAAATCGCGCGTCTGATACATTATTACCCGAAATAATTCATTAATTTTGCATCGTTTCTTAATATTGCAAGATTAGGATTA
The DNA here is from genome assembly GCA_903912795.1 of uncultured Bacteroidales bacterium. GTDB lineage: Bacteria > Bacteroidota > Bacteroidia > Bacteroidales > Paludibacteraceae > Paludibacter. Next base: position 1,746 of record CAIWIS010000817.1, on the reverse strand, counting down.
AAGAAAACAAGATAAAGAAAACAAAAGTAACTACAAGTCCCCTTTAGGGGATTTAGGGGCAGTTAAAATTATTTTCATACCGCCCCAAGCCCCTAAAGGGGATGTGAGAATCCTTCGATTTATATTACTCTATTTAAATAACAATTAATGACCGATATTGATTTTTTGCCTTTTTCTCTTCCTGTATTGACGGAATTAATTGTTTCGTTATTGCTTCTGGTCTGTTCAGGCATTATTTCATCGTCCGAAGTCGCTTTTTTTTCGCTCAGCAAGCAAAAGATGGATGAACTGGAAAGTGATCATGGCTCAGTAAGCGAGAAAATTCGTAAATTGAATGAACATCCTCAGCGGCTACTTGCTACTATTTTAATATCCAACAACTTAGTTAATGTATCAATTATTTTATTGCTATCTTATGCTATTTCAACCATAATCGATTTTTCATCAGCTCCCTTTGCTGGTTTTGTTTTCCAAACCATTATTGTCACTTTTCTGTTGTTATTGTTTGGCGAAATTCTACCTAAGGTCTACGCTTCTCAAAAAGCAGAGAAAGTAACTCTTAAAACGGCCTCGTTTATCTATTTTTTAAGTCAGTTTTTTTCGCTCGCTATCAATTTGTTAGTAAATTCCACTTCGATAGTCAATAATCGTTTGGCACGTCATCAGCGTCGCAATATTTCCAAAGATGAACTTTCGCAAGCCTTGGAATTAACTTCCGATAGTAGCGACGAGGACAAAGAAATTCTCGAAGGAATTATCCGTTTTGGCGATAAACGGGTGGTTGACATTATGACTACGCGAGTGGATATGATAGTTATCGACCTGAAAATCAATTTCAAACAACTGCTCGAGCATATAATTAAGGCAGGCTACTCCCGCATACCTGTTTGTGGCGAAAGTCGCGATAATATTAAAGGTATTTTGTATGCTAAAGATATTTTACCACATTTGGATAAGCCGAGTAACTTTAGATGGCAAAGTCTTATCCGACCTGCATTTTATGTACCCGAAACCAAGATGATTGATGATATGCTCAGCGATTTTCAATCCAACAAAGTGCATTTAGCCATAGTGGTTGATGAGTATGGTGGCACATCCGGACTTATTACGCTCGAGGATATTTTGGAAGAAATAGTGGGAGATATTAGCGACGAATACGATACTGAAGAAAAATTATACACTAAAATTGATAACCACACCTTTGTTTTTGAAGCTAAAATTCAATTGAATGACTTTTTTAAAATCGACGAAATTGACGAAGAGCTATTCTCAAAAATATCGGGCGAGGTTGAAACATTGGCTGGTTTAATACTCGAAATAAAAGGTGAAATACCTTCGAAAAACGAACAGTTCGAGTTCAAACATTATGTGTTCGAAGTTATAGCTGTGGATAATCGCCGCATTAAAAAGGTGAAATTACACATTAAAAACGATCCGAGAAAAGAAGAATAGAGATTGCCCCAAACCCCTAAAGGGGCTTAAAGAGTGTATTTTGATAACGCAATATAAACATGAGATTTATTTTATATATCAGTGGTAATTTCTGTTCCCCTTTAGGGGTTAGGGGCAGATTCTTTAATTAATTAAATAATGTACAAGATATTTATAATTTTAGTTTTCATGTTGGCTGCATGTGGCCAAAATTACACACCTAAACCTTATGGTTATTTTAGGGTTTATTTGCCAGCGCATGAATATGTGCCGTTCGAGAGTGAAATGCCTTTTCGATTTGAAAACTCAAATATT
>CAIWIS010000816.1 GCA_903912795.1 uncultured Bacteroidales bacterium | reverse complement strand
TGCATCAACAATTAAATTGTTGAAAATATAACTATCGGCAAGTCCAAGCATCATAATTCCTGTTCCTGAACCTTTTAAAATTGAGTTGTTATAGCATTTAAGTTTTGTTCCTGCTCCAATCTGAATACCCGAATGTTGAGTTTCTTCATTCAGAGTTCCATAATTGTATATTCGATTGTTATAAATTTCAGTACCTTCTACTGCCGAACAAACCTGAATGCCATCGTAGCCAATGTTTTCGAGTAAATTATTATATACTTTTAATCCCTTAATTTCGTGCGGAAATACTTTTTTGTTTTCACCATCACATGTAATTGTATATCCAGTATAAAACGAATGTCCTAAATACATTCCTTCACCATAAGTATCGTGAATGTAGTTATCCCGTATAATTGTATTGCGTTGTTCAAATTGTCCTTTATTTGCCGATAAATCACATGTAGGTTGCGAAAATGCAAAAATACCAGCAAACCCTGTGTTGGCAATTTCAATGTGATCTACCTCGTAATTTGTACTCAATTCGCCAATTCCTAAGCCGTTAGCTCCTTCACCGGTTTTTAAAATCCTTATGCCATAATTGTTGCCATTCTTATAATTTCCAGTAAGTCTGAAAAACCTACTATTCGACATCACAAACCCATAATGGAAATCGGTATTTTCGATAATCACATCGCCACCAGCGTTTGTGATAATAACATAATTCAACGAGTCGCCTAATACATTGCTTATTTTGAGTGATTTACGTTTGCCTGATTCAAGAAGTATGGTGTCGCCCGGTAAAATACCCATAGTTGAAGCATTTACATTCAATTGAGCAATGCCAATAAAATGCGACTTATTAGCTGCATAAATAGGTGCCGACAAGGTAGCCCACCATATACATATAATAAGCGTAAAGATTTGCTTTACAGTAATTTGTATGTGCATTTTATTGTTCATATTACCTTATTATTTTTTAAATCGTCAGCCAATTAACTTGGTTATTAAACCTAATTCAAGCGAAAGTAAGTTGCTTAACTCTTGCAATTTAGTTTTATTTTCAGCATTTTTCTCTATCAATCGAGCTAATTCTCCTAACTGATTAAACTCTAAATTCTGAGCACTACCTTTTAGTTTATGAGCGCTACGTTTTATTAGTTCAGTATTTTTCTCAGATATTGCATTCTGTATTTCCAATACATACTTTGGATATTCAAGTTTGCTCATTTCTAAAATTGTATTCATGGTTTCTTTATTACCAATTTTTGATAGCAATTTTACTTTATCAAAATGAATTAGCAACTCAGTTTCATCTTTTTCAACTATAGTTAAATTGTTATGTAACAAGTATTTATTAATTACTCTATTGAGTTCTTTGGCTTCAATTGGTTTTGCCAAAAAATCATTCATGCCCGCTCCATAGCAAGCCTCACGTTCTTCTTTTGATACACCAGCAGTAAGTGCAATTATGGGTACCAAAATTCCATTTTCCATTTTCCGAATTGCCTTAGTAGCTTCAATTCCATCGAGTTCAGGCATTTGTACATCCATTAAAACCAGATCAGGAGTAGCTGATTTAATGCTTTCTATTGATTCATATCCATTTTGAGCTTCACTAATTATCACATTTGGCAATAAGTTTTTAATCATATTGGATATTACCAACATATTCATTGGAGTATCTTCGGTAACCAACAATTTGAACGGAAATTTTGTAAATCGGTTATAATCAGGTTCAACAATATTTTCTATGCTTGTAATACTTTGATTATAATTAACTGTTGTTTCGGTTTGGTTTATACTGCATAAATAATTATATAATTCATCCTGTTTAATAGGCTTTGTTAGCATGAATTTTACATTGTATTTTTTTGCTAAATCATAAAGCTCAATATCGTCGGACGAACTATGAAGCATCATAATTGACTGATTGACTTTAGTTGTAGCTAATTTCTCTCTAATTCGTTTTATGGTGTCCATGCCATTCATATCGGGCATGTGGTAGTCAACTATTAAAAGATCAAAGCTTGTTTTATTATCCAGTATATCAAGTGCTTGTTGACCGCTTTCGGCACCTGTAAATTCTATTCCCCAATGTTTGAACGTTTCTTCCAAAATTATGCGATTATTAAGGTTATCGTCAATTACCAACACTGATTTTACAATGTCAATTGAGTTTTTAATTTTTTCTTCGCCATATTCGTAACCTGTTTCAAAGCAAAATGTAAATGTAGTTCCCTTACCAGCTATACTTTCAAATTCAATTTTACTACCCATTTTTTCGGCCAATGAATTGGAAATAATAAGACCCAAACCTGTTCCACCATATCTACGTGTAGTTGAAGTATCGGCTTGCGAAAATGCTTTGAATAACTTTTTCTTATCAGCGTCCTTTATTCCTATGCCAGTATCACGTACACTAATACAAATTCTGCCTGTCTTTTTTGTTTTTTCTTCAAAACTAACTTTTAATTCCACTTCGCCGGCATGTGTAAATTTTACGGCATTGCTAAGTAAATTAATTAGTATTTGTTTCGTTCTTACTGGATCGATATAAATATACCTTGGCAAGTTTGGCTGTACATTTAGTAAAAGTTCCAATCCTTTTTTCGCAGCCATAATTTTTATTATATCGGCAGCATTTTCAATTAAGGTTATCACATCGGTTTTTACTTGTTCAAGTTCCATTTTGCCCGCTTCAATTTTCGAAAAATCGAGTATGTCATTAATAACTCCAAGCAACGAATTGGCCGAAATTATAGCATTTTCAAGATAATCCTGTTGGTTTTTGTTAAGTGGTGTGTTGCGGAGTAGTTCTGTAAATCCAATTACCCCATTGAGTGGCGTACGAATTTCGTGACTCATATTTGATAAAAAATGCGATTTTGCTATTGAAGCTGCTTCAGCTTGTTCCTTCGATTCAATTAGCTCCTTCTCAGTTTGGATAAGTTGAAGTACTAAATTGCGTAAGTTGATATTTTTATTGAATATATAAAACATTGAAAACAAGAATAGGAATACTGCAATCAACATTATTGAAGATTGGATTACACTATCCCTAGCATCATTATACCACTTTTGGGCATCAAAATCCATACAAAATAGCAAATCAATTTTATTCGTTTGTGAATTTCGGATAGGATAAAGTACACTTACCCATGTGCCCCATTTATCGGTGGTTGGTTTTGAAATAATAGGTATACCATTTGAAAATGGTATAAGAATTTCGCTATCATTGTCATTAATATACTCATCACCAGGAGCCGAATAGTCTTTCGAAGTTGGATGTTCCGAATCCACCAAAAAATAAATACGATTATTTTTTTGT
>CAIWIS010000815.1 GCA_903912795.1 uncultured Bacteroidales bacterium | reverse complement strand
TGTCCGAGTCACTAATTAGTGTCTTACTGACAGTCGGGAGTGTGTCTGAGTCACTAATTAGTGTCTTACTGACAGTCGGGAGTGAGTCCGAGTCACTAATTAGTGTCATGTTGCCAGTCGGGAGTGTGTCCGAGTCACTTCGGAGTGTCTCGCTGCCAGTCGGGAGTGTGTCCGAGTCACTAATTAGTGTCTTGCTGACAGTCGGGAGAGTGTGTGAGTCACAATTTTCTTTAAATGCTAACATATAGAATGAATATGAGTTAGGATATTTGCAGCAAATAATGTACTTTTGTATCAAATTACTTTTAATCGAATGGAAAACGAGACTATGGTGCTTCGCACAGAGCATCTTTTTAAAAAATACGGAAAACGTACGGTGGTTAACGACGTTTCAATCAATGTGAAACAGGGCGAAATTGTTGGTCTACTCGGGCCTAATGGTGCCGGTAAAACCACTACTTTTTACATGACTACTGGTTTGGTTACGCCCAACGAGGGTAAAATTTTTCTGAATGATGTGGAAATAACCAAATATCCGGTGTATAAACGTGCTCAGAGTGGCATTGGTTATTTGGCTCAGGAAGCTTCTGTTTTCCGTAAAATGACGGTGGAAGATAATATTCGTTCGGTACTCGAAATGACAAAATTCAGCAAGCAGTATCAAAAAGAAAAATTGGAAACGCTGATTGCTGAGTTTAACTTAGAGCATGTAAGGCTTAATATTGGCGACCGCCTGTCGGGTGGTGAGCGCCGACGTACCGAAATTGCCCGCTGCCTGGCTATTGAACCGCGTTTTATTATGCTCGACGAGCCTTTTGCAGGTGTCGACCCCATTGCAGTGCAGGATATTCAGGATATAGTTTGGAAACTGAAAGATAAAAATATTGGTATTCTGATTACCGACCATAATGTGGACGAAACACTGACTATTACCGATAGGGCTTATCTGCTTTTCGAAGGTAAAATCTTGTTTCAGGGCACTTCGCAGGAATTGGCTGATAATCCGGTTGTGCGCGAAAAATACCTCGGTCGCGACTTTAAACTGAAGGAAAAAAGTAGATTGATATGATGATGTGGTGATGTGGTGATATGAAAATGTGATGATGAAATAATGTGATGATGAGATAATGCGATGATGAGTAGAATCGCCACTCCCGATAGCTTTTGTGATACATCGATATTTCACCATATCACCATATCACCATATCATCATATCATCACATCACCAAATCATCACATCACCAAATCATCACATCATCAAATCAACTCTTACCATATTAGGATGCGGTTCGGCACTGCCAACTAAAAGCAACTTCCCAACATCGCAAATCCTTGAGATGCGCGACAAGCAGTACATGATTGATTGTGGCGAAGGTACCCAAATCCGTATGCGCCAAATGAATGTTAAAACCAATCGCATGGGGCATATTTTTATTTCGCACCTGCATGGCGATCATGTTTTTGGCCTAATTGGTCTAATTTCGAGTTTTGGAATGCTGAATCGCACTGCCGATTTGCATATTCACACTCCAAATGGTTTAGAACAAATACTTTCACCTCAATTGCAGTTCTTTTGCGAAGATTTACCCTATAATGTTATTTTTCATACTTACGACCCCAAAAAGAATGAACTGATTTTTGAGGATCGCTCCGTACAGGTTTTTTCAATTCCTTTGAAGCATCGGGTGCCTTCGAGTGGTTTTTTGTTCGAAGAAAAACCCAGCGACCGTCATATTAAACGCGATATGATTGACTTTTATAATATTCCTACTTGGCGAATACCAAAAATTAAACAAGGCGAAGATTTTGTAACTGACGAAGGTGAAGTTATTGCCAATGAGCGATTAACAACCATGCCCGAAAAGCCAAAACGATATGCATATTGCTCAGATACAGCTTATTCCGAAAAGCTTATTCCAATTATTAAAGATGTGGACTTATTGTATCACGAAGCTACATTTATGAACGATGAATTGGTGCGAGCTAAAAACACGCAACATTCCACTGCCCAACAAGCTGCTACCATTGCACTGAAATCCAATGTAGGTAAGTTGATAATTGGTCATTTTTCGGCCCGATATGCAAACAAAAACGGTCTGTTACACGAAGCAAAGACCGTTTTCGAACGCACAATTTTGGGCGAAGATATGAAAGTGATTGAATTTTAAGATTCTTAAAACAAACTGTGTGGTTTCACACTCAGAAATGCGTTAAATTGATTTGCTAAAACTACTGCCAATACTATAAAAGCAACAACAATAACTATTTGCCAAATTGAAACTTTCTGAATCTCCTGTTTTTTCTTTATGTCACATACTTCACCCGGGCAATATTGTGCTTTTTCTTTATAGAACCAGCCATAAACCAAACATCCCAAACAAATGCCAAAGGCTGACTCGAAAAACAAGAATATTAGGCAGATTAAACAAATAATGCCCGAAATTGGACTGTAGGTATTCATAACAACCATTAGTATAAACATGGTAAGTGCTAAAATAAAACCAATAACCCATGCAAATTTTTTCTGAACAGCGCCTACATATTCCGGATTTTGACGCGATACAATCATTCGAGCAATAATTAGGGAAGGTGCGTACTTAGGATTTACAAAAACCCTAATAATAAAATCGATTAAAAATGAAGTGATTACGTATTTTATAAATACGAAATTCTCATTGGAGATAATTAACATCAATCCAATAAATACCATTAAAAAGAGTATGCCAGCAGCTGCCCTTATTTCTCGTTCGTTTAATACTGGTATATTGTAACCTTCTACTGTTTCGCCAAATTGTTTTTTGTTTGCCATAAATATTTTTTATTTGATTTATAATTATTTTACTCAAACAAACTTTGAGGTATTAAAGTTTATAGTCGAGTGATAAATTAAAAACTTAAATATCAATGTCGATAACTTAAGCAAATCCATTTATTTTAAGCCTGAAAGGCTTGAATGTGATTAACCATGGGTAAAACCCATGGAAATGAAAACAGTGCTAAACTGCAACCCTGAAAGGGTTGAATTAT
>CAIWIS010000814.1 GCA_903912795.1 uncultured Bacteroidales bacterium | reverse complement strand
GTTTGCGCTCAAACCAACAATTAAATGGAATTTTTAAACGAACTGAATGAAAATCAACGGAAAGCTGTTGAATATATTGATGGTGCATCGCTGGTTATTGCCGGAGCTGGGTCGGGTAAAACGCGCGTATTAACTTACAAAATAGCCTACTTACTTAAAAAAGGATTGCACCCATCGGCCATACTTGCCCTTACATTTACCAACAAAGCTGCTCGCGAAATGAAAGCACGTATTGCGGGTATGGTGGGCGAAAAAACAGCCCGCTACTTGTGGATGGGCACGTTTCACTCCATTTTTTCGCGTATACTGCGCACCGAAGCCGACCGCATTGGTTTTACAAAAAACTTTACCATTTACGATTCGTCGGACTCGGCCAGTTTGATAAAAAGCATAGTAAAAGAACTCAAATTAGACGAAAAAGTGTACAAGGCAAATGTGATACACAATCGTATTTCGAGTGCCAAAAATAGTCTTATCTCGCCCGAAGCATACCGCAATAATGCCGACTTGACCAAAGGCGATATGTATGCCAAAGTTCCCCGTTTCCCCGAAGTTTACAAAATATATTGCACGCGATGTAAACAAGCCGATGCCATGGATTTCGACGATTTGTTACTGCAAACAAATGTGCTTTTTCGCGACAATCCCGATTTGCTTGATAAATACCGAAATTCTTTTCAATACATTTTGGTGGATGAGTATCAGGATACCAATTTTGCGCAATACATGATTGTAAAAAAGCTGTCGGAAACGCATGAGCGTATATGTGTGGTGGGCGACGATGCGCAAAGTATTTACTCGTTTCGTGGTGCCAATATCGACAATATTCTACAGTTTAAAAATGCGTATACCAATACGCAAACATTTAAATTGGAACAAAACTACCGATCAACACAAACCATTGTAAATGCAGCTAATAGCCTCATTGACAAAAATGTAAAGCAAATTAAAAAAACTGTTTTCTCCGAAAAAGAAACAGGTTCACCTATTAAACTACTTACTGCCTTTACCGATTTTGAAGAAGGATCGTTGGTAGCAGCGGAAATAAATGCGCTTACCTCTAAAAATGAGTTTCAATATCAGCAAATTGCCATACTGTACCGCACCAATGCACAAAGTAGATTGCAAGAGGACGCATTGCGCAAAAATGGCATTCCGTATCGTATTTATGGTGGTTTATCGTTTTATCAGCGCAAGGAAATTAAAGATGTAATTGCATATTGTCGGCTTATTAGCAATCCGAACGACGAAGAAGCGCTCAAGCGCATAATAAATGTGCCCGCACGAGGAATTGGCGATACAACATTAAATAAAATATTTGAATGTGCACGCACACATGCCGTGAGTGCTTGGGAAGTGCTTAACGATATGCTTGGTTACAACCTACCTGTGAATGCTGGCGCAGCCACAAAATTGGCCAATTTCCGGAATATGATTTCGGTATTTGCCGACCAAGTTACAACCTTAAATGCATATCAACTAGTTACATCCATTGTTAAAACCGCAGGTATAATTAGCGAAACGTATGCCGACTCAACTCCCGAAAGCATAAGCCGCCGCGAGAATGTGGAAGAATTGCTCAAAGCCATTCACGAGTATTGTGAACAACGCGAAGAGAACCAGGAAACGTCACTTTTGCCCGATTTTCTGTCCGAAGTTTCGTTGCTGACCGACCAGGATACTGATAAAGATGGCGATAGCAATAAAGTAACCATGATGACCATTCATGCGGCCAAAGGATTGGAATTTGCGGTGGTGTTTATAGTTGGCGTGGAAGAAGATTTGTTTCCTTCGTCCTATTCGCTCGATAGCGAAAAAAGTTTGGAGGAAGAGCGAAGGTTATTTTACGTAGCGCTTACGCGTGCCGAAACACGGTGTTATATCAGTCATGCGCGTTCACGGTTTCGTAATGGTCAGTCGAATTTTTCGAACCCAAGCCGGTTTATAAAAGACATTGATTCACAATACATTGATGCGCCTAACGAAAGCGTTTTTCAACCTAAACAAAGTCGTTTTAGCAACTGGGACGATGATGTAGAGTTTGAACGCAACCGCTTGAATCAAACTTCGAATTATTCAAAACCTCGACCAGCTCCTGAACCTGTATATCAGCAACCAAAAAATTTAACACGTATCAAAGCGGATACGCAAATAGTGCAGAAAATGGAGAATGCCGAATTTCCGGTTGGAAGTTTTGTAAAACATGCCATTTTTGGTGTTGGACAAATTGTTGAAACTGGCATCGTTAATGGCAACGAAAAAGTGGATATTGATTTTGGACAAAAAGGGACTAAATCGTTGTTGTTGAAATTTGCAAAATTGGAAGTATTGAAATAGTTAAAATACTGTCCCAAGCCTCTAAAGAGGATGTATAATAGTACCGAATGGTCTTTTTTCCTGCTCCCCTTTAGGGATTGGGGGGCAGATATCTACAATAGAAATTATAAATAAACTAACATTAAACTTAAATAAATGAGCTTATTATCAGTAAAAAACGTAGTTAAACAATTTGCCGGGCACCGCGCTTTGGATGGCGTAAGTCTGGAAGTGCCGGAGAATTCGGTATATGGATTGCTCGGACCTAATGGTGCCGGCAAAACCACATTAATCCGAATTATTAACTGTATTACCGCCCCCGATAGTGGCGAAGTGTTGCTCAATGGAAAGCGAATGACAGCCGAAGATGTGCGTCATATCGGTTACTTGCCGGAAGAGCGCGGATTGTACAAAAAAATGAAAATTGGTGAGCAGGCTTTATATCTGGCACAGCTCCGTGGTATGAGTAAAAAAGATGCTCAAAAAGCTTTGAAATATTGGTTCGAAAAGTTCGAAATACAAACTTGGTGGGATAAAAAAGTAGAAGAACTTTCCAAAGGGATGGCACAAAAAGTGCAGTTTATTACAACCATTTTACACGACCCTAAACTGCTAATTTTCGACGAGCCGTTCAGTGGTTTCGACCCTGTAAATGCCGATTTGCTCAAACGTGAGATTCTTGAGTTGCGCGACAAAGGTGCTACCATCATTTTTTCGACTCACAATATGGGAACGGTAGAAGATTTATGCGAAAATATTTCGTTGGTCGACAAATCGAAAATTGTGTTGCAGGGCAATGTAGCTGATATTCGGGCCTCGCATGCAACTCATACGTATTTGCTTAAAACCCGCAAGGAGGTTGAAATAACTGATTTTGAATTGATCAATAATAAATCGCTCAACGGCATTTTTGAATATACCATTAAAAAAACGGCTGGCGATACCAACAACTCGTTATTGTCCAAACTAATGGCACAAACCGAAATTCTTTCGTTCGAAGAAATTTTACCAAGTATGAATGATATTTTTATCAAGACTGTAAGCGGTAGCTAATTGGGGTTTTATCAACACATTATCACATCAACACATTATCACATCATAATTATGAGCAAAATAAGTTTAATAATACAGCGCGAATACAGCACAAGGGTAATGAAAAAGTCATTTATCCTACTTACATTTCTTACTCCTATCCTTTTGGTAGGAATGATTGCACTTATCGTTTTCCTTGGAACGATTAAGGACGACAAAATAAAAAACATTGTAGTTGTCGATAAATCAGGACTTTATAAAGATGTATTGAGGAATAACGAGTCGTACAATTTTCAGTTTAGCGATGCCACGGTCGACGAATTGAAAAAACAAAACAGCGAGAATTCCGATTTCGCAGCTTTACTCTTTATTAGTAAGGATTTAAGAATAGATTCGACAGCAGCCGTAATGTATTCGGATAAACAGGTGAATCTGGAGTTGAAATCGTATGTTTCGGGATTGCTTAACAAACATATCGAGGAGCAAAAATTAGCCGCTTACAACATCCCGAACCTGAAAGAAATGGTCGAGAAGTCAAATTCAGACATTGAATTGAAAACCATTAAATGGGGTGAGGATGGCAATGAAAAAGAAGCTTCGGCTGAGTTGGCGTTAATGATAGGAATGCTTACCGCATTTATTATCTACATGTTTATAGTTATTTATGGAGCACAGGTTATGACAGGCGTGGTGCAGGAAAAAACCAATCGTATTGTGGAAGTTATGATTTCGAGCGTGAAACCCTTCGAACTCATGATGGGTAAAATTATCGGCATTGCGCTGGTTGGACTCACGCAGTTTATGATGTGGGTGTTACTTACGGGTGCCATTTTGTTTGGCTTGTCCACCACATTTGCCAAGGATTTGGATATGGAAAAAATGAAGGAAATACAGGAATTAAGCCAAAAAGGAATGCAGGGCATGCCCACAGCCGAAATGAATGGAGAAATTGCCGATTTTATGACAGCCATCAACGGACTCGATTTTGTACAAATTATTTCGTTGTTTATTGTTTATTTCTTAGGAGGTTACCTGCTTTACGCTTCACTTTTTGCAGCCATCGGTTCGGCAGTTGATAACGAAACCGACACGCAGCAATTCTCAATGCCCATTATGCTTCCGATAATTTTTGCCATTTACGCCGGTATTTTCAGTGCCGAAAACCCCGACGGGCCACTGGCGTTTTGGTGTTCCATGATTCCGTTTACGTCGCCCATTGTGATGATGGTTAGGCTACCGTTCGATGTTCCATTTTGGCAAATAGCCTTGTCAATCAGCATTTTGGTGCTTTCGTTTATCGGCACCACTTGGATGGCAGGCAAAATTTACCGTACAGGCATTTTAATGTATGGCAAAAAAACAACATGGAAAGAAATGTGGAAATGGTTGCGTTATTGATACTAGTTCAGTCAGAGTTTACCATTCCACTGGCACAATCAATTTTAAACTAATATTTCTACCCATATTATAAACGCCAGTATTGCCGGTAACATTATTGACTGCAGCATATTTAAGTCTACTCAAGTGACTTTGATACGATACATCAGTCAAATTGGTTCCAATTACATAAAGCGAACAGATGGTTTTCTTTTTGATTACAATATCGCCTCCTATACTTGCATTGAGCAGTGTGTAGGCAGGCGTTGTTGTTTCGGTCCCATACGCTGAATATATTTTGTTTTGCGCAAAATAATGTTCTAAACCAACTGAAAGAAAACCATTGTTTACGTAGTTACCAACATGATCGAAATCGGCTCGCAAGTTCGATTTTAATTTGGCTCCCGGCGTAAAAGGCAAATAGCGGGTGGAGTCCGTTTGGTTTCGGAGTTGTGCGTTTACGTACGAGAAACTGTTTTCGAAATGCAGCCAATCCCAGGGATGTGGGTGAATGTCGATACTTGCTTCTCCACCAATAAGTTGTGCATTACCCGAATCAAACTTATAGACTGAGACCTCATCGGCAATTGAATCGCCACCCACCACTCTACTTAGTTTGCGCGAGAAAATATAGTTGGAAATATTATTGGCAAATAAATTGACTTTAGCATTTACATGATCGGTATTATATCCCAGTTCATAATCAAGTTGAAAGCTGCTTTCTGACTTTAGATTTGGGTCGCCAATTTCGTAGCGGATGGTACCTTCGTGAACGCCATTTGAACCTAACTCGCTAATGTTTGGTGCACGAAAGCCACGCGAAAAATTCAATTTGGTATTCCAGTTTTCGCTCAGTTGGTAAGTAGCTCCAATACTGCCACTTATTCCACCGAAGTTACTCGTAAATGCTGCAAAACGTTCGGTTGAAGTGGGGTCGGCAGATGTTGTTTTTTCTTCATTGGCATTTAAATACAGAGCATCGGCAGTTTCAAATCGTTTATCGTAACGCAGTCCACCACTAACATTTAGTTTTCCCCACGATTTTTTAGCAATTGCAAATGCACCTGCATCAAAAAGTCGGTACTCAGGTACTAAATATTCAACTCCTTTATTCAATGAGTTTTGATACATTCCATTTGTTCCGAACGACAATTCGTAGCCGTTTTTTTCGGGCAGCATGTAATGAATATCATAATTTACAGTGTGAAGTTGAAAATACAATTCGTAATCCTTGGGCATCAGCACATCGGCAAATTCTTGCCTACGATTTTGTTGATAACCTAGGGTGGCTTTCAAACTTCCTTCGCCAATCAGGATGTTGTTGTTCCACACCGCTTTGTAATGGTTTACTTGCTGAAAAGGCATCAAATTGGTGTACGACAAAAAATCTGATTCAGTAGCAATAGCTTCGCCTGCTGTACCATCATCTAAAATAATTGGTTTTATAAATTGCCCAGTGGCATCGTCGCGGTCACCTTCCACAATTCCCGGTTTGATATGATAGGTACTCAAGGTAAGATGTGAATATCCCCACCAATTACTAAAGCCAAACAAGCCCGAAGCTGCATTTTCGCGAAATCCGGAATTATAAACAGATCCATCTTGTTTGTTTTGATACGCATGTGCTTGCTTATTGCTATAACGCATATCCCACACAAAGGCTTTTTTATGTCCTGCAAAGTTGAGCGAATAAGCCATTAATCCATTGTTTGTTTGATAATTGGCCATTGCGTTCAGACGCATTTTATTCTGCGAAAGTATGGGAGCCGACACAAAGTTAATAACGCCAGCCATGGCATCCGATCCATACATTAAACTAGCAGGTCCTATCAGAATTTCCACTCTACTCACTTCGTTTTCGTCTATTTCAATGCCGTGCTCGTCGCCCCACTGCTGTCCTTCCTGACGAATGCCATCGTTTAAAACCACAACTCTATTGTAGCCAAGCCCGCGAATAATTGGTTTTGAAATACCGCTACCAGTTGTAATTTGCGATATTCCTGGTTGAGAACTGATGGCATCAATCAAGTTGGTGCTCGATTGTTGTTGTAATTCCTGTTGGGTAACAATGCTCATCGAAGTAGGCATTTTTATCAATTGCGATGCGCCCGATTGACCTGTAACAACTACTTCGTTAATCTCTACCACCGATTCAGACAGTACAAAATCTTTCTTTTCTATCGTTTTTAAATCTATATTTTCGGCAATCATTTTGTACCCCAATGCTGTAATTTGAACAAGCATATTTCGTTTTGGAAGATTGTCCAGTAAGTAGTAGCCATTGTTATCAGAAACAGCACCAGTTTTTAATTCTGGAAAAAACACAGTTACGCCAGTTAATGATTTCCCGTTTGTGTCAGTAATTTTTCCACTCAATTTTGTTTGTTGATAGCCAGCATTATTGGCAAAAATATCTGTAATTAATATTGTGAAAAACAGAATTTGATATATTTTTTTCATTTATAGTTGTATTTATGAAGCCTTCTTTATTTACCATTTATTCATGATTGCATTTCTCACAAGTACCTTTTATTATCACATCGCAATCGGCAAACTTATAGCCACTTGGTAAATCGTAAGCTGGAATTTTTAGTTGGTTTAAACAAACTACATTTTTGCAGGTTTCGCAAAAAAAGTGAGCATGCTCAGCTGTGTGATTATGGCCATGTTCGCAACAGTTGAGTGCGTAACGTACGGTGGTGTTATCGGCCACTATTTTGTGGATAATTCCTGCTGTTGAAAGTGTTTGCACATTCCGATAAAAAGTTACGCGGTCGTATAAATCGGCCATTTGCTCCTTAATTTCGTATTCGGACATGGGATATTTCGCCGACTGCAAAAGATAAATCATTGACATACGAGCAGGCGTTTTTTTTATTTCGTGCTGTTTTAAAATCTCTAAAGCTGTCATATTTTGGTATTTTAATAATGATACAACAATTCAAATGAAACAATGTTGCAAAGATAGTGTGTTTTTTTGAAAGAGAGGTAAAATAGAGATGAAAAATAGGTGAGAAGTGCTCCTAAATGCTTTTAGCAAAAAGGAATAATATTCAATATTGAAAACTATTCCTTTTTGCAGTCTTATATGATGAAATAATATCTTTTGCTATAGTAGAAGTAAGCCCAGATTTTTAATTTCAATATCCCAACACTTCCCCT
>CAIWIS010000813.1 GCA_903912795.1 uncultured Bacteroidales bacterium | reverse complement strand
CGTCAATGTCCGATTTCAATATTTATGGCGGCATTTATCGTCATTTGAATTTGGTCTACACATCCTCTGTTTCATTCGTAAAACCGGCTATTGAAAGCATTGTAAACCCCAAAACGGGAAATGCAAAAGTAACAATAACTACCCCTTTTACAAATCATACAAATATTGAAACCGCCGAACTACAGGTAAGCCTAAGGTCACCACAGGGGAAATTACTGGCTGAGAAAAAAGAGATAGTAAATGTAAAAACTTCAAATTCTTCAAAGATTTCGTTTGAAATTAAGAAACCAGTATTGTGGTCACCATCAAATCCAACATTATACACTTGTTCGGTAACATTAAAGAGCGAAGCAGGAGAAGAAAATACCACTGAAAAGGTGGGCTTCCGATATTTCGATTTTGTAAAGCAGGGACCGTTTTTACTCAATGGTCAACGATTATTGCTGAAAGGGACACACCGCCACGAAGATCAGGCAGGAGTGGGTGCTGCTATGACAGACGACCAAACAATTCAGGAAATGAGAATGATTAAAGACATGGGCGTGAATTTTATCCGCCTTGGGCATTATCAGCAATCCGAGCTAGTACTAAAATTGTGTGATGAGTTAGGAATCATTGTATGGGAAGAAATTCCGTGGTGCAGAGGTGGTTTGGGTGGTGATGTGTATCAGGTACAAGCAAAACGAATGCTCGAAAACATGATTACTCAGCATCGCAACCATACTTCAATCATACTTTGGGGAATGGGAAATGAAAATGATTGGCCGGGTGATTTTGTCGAATTCGATAAAGATAAAATCAGGAATTTCATGAAAGAATTAAATGATTTGTCCCATAAACTTGACTCTACGCGTGTAACCTCCATTCGCCGTTGCGATTTTTGCAGCGATATCATTGATGTATATTCACCGTCTATATGGGCAGGTTGGTACAGAGGCGTTTATGCTGACTACATGAATGTTACGGAAGCCGAAATGAAAAAAGTGGATCGATTTTTACATGTAGAATGGGGTGGCGACAGTCATGCAGGACGATACTCCGAACAACCAACAGATGGAATCGACAAAGTAAATTCGAGCAAAGCGGCAGATGAAAGAGCAGGCGATGCAACATTAAAAGGTGGTGCACCACGTGTTTCGAAAGATGGCGATTGGAGTGAATCCTACATTGTCGATTTGATAGATTGGCACCTGAAAGAGCAAGAGAAAATGCCTTGGCTTACTGGCACAGCCGCCTGGACATTTAAAGATTTCTCCACACCTCTTCGACCAGAGAACCCTATTCCGTACGTTAATCAAAAAGGAGTTGTGGAGCGCGATTTAAACCCTAAAGAAGGCTATTATGTTTTTCAATCCTATTGGGCAGAAAAGCCTATGTTGCATATCTTCGGACATTCATGGCCGGTGCGTTGGGGCAACGAAAACGAAAAGAAAGAGTTCAAGGTTTACTCCAACTGTCAGAAAGTTGAATTGATTTTAAACGGAATCAGCTTAGGTGCAAAACAGCGAAAAAGTGACAATTTCCCTGCAGCCGGTCTGCGATGGAGTGCTTCACCCCAAAAGGGCATGAATACGCTGAGGGCAATCTCAACCGTTAAAACCATATCGAAAAAAGACAGTGTATTGGTAGATGAAATTAAATTTGAATTTCAAACAGAGAAATGGGGTGATGTAAAACTATTAAATTGCAAGACCACAAAGATATCGGAAAATGAGCTTTGGGTCGAGGCCCAATTGTGTGATGAAAAAGGTATAAAATGTCTCGATGCCCGTGATTACATTGAATTTAACATTACGGGTGATGATAAGTTGGTCGAAAATCTTGGAACAAGCAGTGGATCAAGGAAAGTACAAGCTCAAAATGGACGGGCGCGAATAAAAGTCAATTTAATCGGAAGAAACAGTATTGTGTCAATAAAAAGCCCAAAAGCTAGAACTCAATTTGAAGTTGTAAAATAAATATACTCAATTTTACATGAATTGTTATGCATAACTTAATAAAAACGATCATTACGTCCTTAAAAATATTAATCGCAGGATTTATTTTAGCAACTGCCAATATCGTTTCTTGTCATTCGCAGGGTTATTCAAATGTTGCGATTTATGAAACATTATTAAACCATCAAACTAATCCCATTGGTATTGACACCGAGAAACCGGATTTTTCGTGGAAATTAAAATCTGAAAGCAGGAAAAGGTACCAGGAAGCATATCAAATTATTGTATGGTCTGAAAATACAACAGATACTTGTTGGAACAGTGGAAAGGTTATTTCAGACAATAATATTCTGGGAAAATATGCGGGAAAACCTTTAAAGCCATTTAACTCATATAAATGGAAGGTTCGGATTTGGGACAACGTTAAGAAAATAAGTTCCTGGTCGGAGGATCATCATTTTTCGACAGGTTTATTGCGTGAAGATGATTGGAAAGCAGAATGGATTAGTTCTCCCGATTCTGTTTATTCTCCGGTTTTTATAAAGGATTTCAGTCTGGATAAAATTCCCGATTTAGCGAATGTTTTTGTGAATTGCCAGGGATATTTTGAACTTTACATAAACGGAAAGAAAGTGGGAAATGATGTTCTTTCGCCGGCTGTCAGTGATTTCCGGTTTGAAAACTACTACCTCACCTATAATATTAAGGATTATCTGAAGATTGGTGAAAACGTGATAGGTTTGTGGACCGGACGAGGCTGGTATTCATTCGAATTGCCTGGGGTTATTCATAAATCACCTGTTTTTCGGCTTCAGGCGCATTTATCTTCAAATCAATGTTCTACAGTAATAGTGTCCGACACTACCTGGATGACATTTAACAGTAATATCAGTCAAATTGGCAGTTGGCGCTGGAATAAAATGGGTGGCGAATTGATTGACAGTAGAAGTTCGATGAGAGATTGGGAAATTGAGAAGATTAAGAAAATTAAAAAGATGGCAATCCGTATTCCAAAACCACAAGCCATTACAAAATCTCAAATTTGCAGACCGAATATTATTTCTGACACTATTTCGGTAAAGAATATTTCACAAATTGATAAAGATGTCTGGCTGATTGATTTTGGTAAAAATTTTACCGGTTGGATGAAGATGAAAATCAAAAATCAAAATCCGGGCGATACGATAGATTTCATTTACTCAGATTTTTGCAATAAAATACCGGAAAGAAAATCAAAATATAAATGGGATTTTGGAAATAAATATATAGATCAAAGGGACGCTTATATATGTTCAAGTTCAGACAGTGGAATATTCTGCCCAAAATTTAACTTCCATGCTTTCCGTTATGCAATAATCCAAGGATTGAAATACAGACCTCAAGTTAGTGATATTTCAGGATATATGATAGAATCAGATCTTGCCGAAACTGGTAGCTTTTCAAGTTCTGACAAAGATTTGAATGCTATTAATGAGTTAAACCGGTTCACCTTTCGTTGTTTGGATATTGGGGGGTATTATGTGGATTGTCCGCATCGCGAACGTCTGGGTTATGGCGATGGTCAGGTGGCAGTAGAAACGGGCATCTATAATTTCGACCTCGGTAATTATTATAAAAAATGGGCTCTCAATTGGATTTCTGCACAAAAAGCTGACGGTGAAATTCCCAATACCGCTCCTTCTCCATATGGCGCCGGTGGCGGACCGGGCTGGGGAGGGACAGGAGTTGTTTTGCCGTGGAAAATTTTTAAATATTATGGCGATACAACATTTTTGAGTTCCTCTTATAATTCAATGGTACGTTATGTAGATTTTTTGGAGACGAAAAGCAAAGATGGAGTTCTAATGCATTATGGCAATGAAAAATGGGGATTTATTGGCGATTGGGTACCACCCGGCAAGGGAATGGATTCGGAAAACAAAGTGGGAAAAACCGAAAAGGAAGTTTTTAACAATTGTTACAAGATATACTTATATAATATCCTGGCCGAATGTGCCGAAGTACTTCAAAAACCTATTGATAGCCATAGGTATAAAAAGCAATCCGAAACACTACAAAATAAAATTCACGAAATTTATTTTGATAAAGAAAAGGGAATTTATGCCAACGGAGAGCAATCTTATCTTTCATTTCCTTTGCTAATGAATGTTCCGGCAAAGGAGGAAAGAAACAGGGTTTTTACAAATCTGGAGAATGATATAAAATTCACCAACAATGGACATCTCAATACGGGTATGCTGGGGACATATTTTATGCTGCAATATCTTACTAAAATAGGGCGTTCCGATCTCATTTATTTAATGATGAAGCAAAAAACACATCCCGGCTGGGGATATATGATTTCGCAGGGAGCAAACACCTGTTGGGAACAGTGGAATGGTTATTGGTCAAATATTCATTCCTGTTTTACTTCCGGTGGAGGCTGGTTTTATACAGGGGTGGCAGGTATCCTTCAGGTTGAAAAATCGGTGGCTTTTAAGCACTTACTTATAGCTCCTCAATTAACTGATGTAATTAAAGAGCAAAATACAAAATTCAATTCTCCTTATGGGAAAGTGATTGTATCATGGACTCACAAAGAGAATTCATTTTTGCAGATAGAGGTTGAAATTCCGGTTAACACGAAAGCAGATGTTATTTTGCCGGTTTCAACTAATCAAATCGTATATGAATCGGGCAATAAAATAAGTGAAAATAAGGATATTAAGATACTTTCGAAGCAAGCTGATCATTTGCGTATATTCGTCGTATCAGGAAAGTATAATTTTGAAATCAAACATAAATAATAAATCTGAAATTGAGTAATTATATCAAACCAATGAACTAAATTAGAAACAGGATCCTCTTTGTTGTCTCGTCCTGAAACAGCGTTACACAAAAATTTAGATAATGCCACTAGGGAGGAAATGGCAAATACCAGAAAATTAATCTGCAATCTAAAACTGCATAATTATATAATTTCTTGAAGCACCTTTTTATTTTACTATCTTTCTTCTCTTTCGGATTTTCAGCCGTTCGGGCACAAAATAATATTGTACCTGTGGTTAAAGCCTGGGCCGGGAACTCGGTGAATGCCGTAGTTTTTCGGAAAAACTCATTGGTTACTTACAAAAACATTCAGTTTATAGCTTTTTACAATCAAAAAGGGAAGCTGACACTCGGCAAACGAAAACTCAATTCCTCGAGTTGGGAAATAGTAGAAACTGCGTTCAGTGGCAAAATTCGCGATGCACACAACTGCATCAGTATCATGGTGGATGGCGACGGTTATTTGCACGTTGCGTGGGATCATCATGTAAACCCACTGAATTATGCACATTCGGCAGCACCACTTTCATTAGAATTGACAGCTAAAATACCTATGACCGGGTTAAACGAAACGAAGGTTACCTACCCCGAATTCTACAAAATGCCAAATGGTAATCTAATCTTTTTGTATCGAAATGGAGGTTCTGGAAAAGGAAATCTGGTAATGAACCGCTATGATGTGAAATCAAAAACATGGACACAATTGCATACCAACCTTATTGATGGCGAAGGTCGTCAGAACGCCTATTGGCAAGCATGTGTGGATAAAAATGGAACCTTTAATATCTCGTGGGTTTGGCGTAGTTCTCCTAACGTAGCCAGCAATCACAATATGCTTTTTGCGCGTTCTACCGATGGTGGTATCAGTTGGATAAAATCTACCGGTGAAAAATACACCTTGCCGATTAACGAAGCAAATGCAGAATTGGCATGCAGCATTCCTCCAAATAGCGAACTTAGTAATCAAACTTCAATGACTACGGATGACAGTGGGAATCCATTTATTGCCTCCTATTGGCGAAGCGCCAACAACACTGTACCACAATACCACATTGTTTACAACGTGGGTAATAATTGGAGAGAGCTGGATCTTGGCTTTCGTACTAATCCTTTTTCGCTCAGTGGAGTCGGCACCAAACAAATTCCGATTTCCCGTCCGCAAATATTGGTATGTGGTAAAGGCGATAAAGCTTCGATACAGTTATTCTTCCGCGATAGTGAGCGAGGAGACAAAGTATCGGTAGCTGTTTGTAATGACATCAATCAAAATAAATGGACAATATCTGACCTTACTAACTTTGGCGTTGGCTCATGGGAACCATCATACGACACCGAATTATGGAAGGATAAGAAAAAACTACACCTGTTCGTTGAAAATGTACAACAGGTAGATGGTGAAGGTGTAGCTGATGCTCAACCAGAGATGATAAATGTGCTGGAAGTAAAATAAGCTTAATAACTTAACCGCCTTTTCAATACAGAGTCCATTTTGTTTCATTATTTAAATTGTGTATCTTTGTAATACCGTAAATGACTTTTTATCAAACAAATGAACTTATTTAAAAATAGTTTCCTTTTTGGAACCACCTTCATATTGTTCTTTTTCGCTCCTACTGATTTGCCCTCGCAGGAACTAAATCGTCCATGTATTTGGGTTAAACAGAACGACAGAGTCCTAATCCTTGATAAAATCAAAAATCAGGAATGGGCTAAAAAAATATTTTCTAATTTTATAACCCGGCTTGATTCAAGTATTGCATTGCACCAGACAAGCCCTGGCCAATTTCTTAAAAGAATGCCATTCGATCTAAAAAAGGGAAAGCCCGGGGTGACACCGCCTTTTTTCCTGACCTATCACATTGAAAATGGACAGCAAAAAACCCTTGATCAGGTTAGCAAAGAGGAAATGGCCAATGCCTGGAAATTGTCCCGTTACCTGGAAACAGGTATAGATTGTGGAATGGCTTATTACCTTACTGAAGATGAAAAATATGCGCAATGTGCCATCGACATCCTAAATGCATTTGTGAAAGGAGTTCTACAGTCCGAAGTGTCACAATGGAGAGGAAGAGGTGGGTGGCTGTTTCCTTATGACGGTTTTAGGGAGGTCAGAGAAATAGGCGATAAAGTCCCGATTATTTACGACTTCACTGCCAGTTTTATCAAAAAAGGTGGAAAACCTTATGACTTTGTGGAAAATAGAAAAACCGATTTTCCGCTAATGCTTGCCCAAAAAGTTTTTCGGACCTATGCAGATATTACAGTCAAATATGGACAAACTAATTCAAATCACCCTATACTGGAAGCTCCTTGCTTGGTATACAATGCGTTGGCAATGGATGATGAAAAGGAACGAGACAAATTATTGTCATATTTCCTAACCGAAAGCACTAAAAACCAGGATGCCCTGAATGTAATGGCTTCAATCTATAAAGATGAAGGTGATATCTGGCCCGAAACTTCACAGTACCTTAATGCTGCAGGTTCCATTTTAACCCGATTAATGTTGGTCGTTGAAAAATACAATCCTTCGCTTCGTTTGGGCGAAAAGTATCCGAACATACTGTTTTCCTTGCCGGCATTAGAGTATTTGGTCTATCCAAACAATGAAATTATTCGATGGGGAGATGGAAAACGACACAAAAGCCAACCTTACCAAAGTTTTGAAGATGCTTACTTGCTTGGAAAATTGGATGGGATTGAAAAAATCACTTCTAAATTTGGACCTTTGATAAAAAGGGCTCTTGAAGAAGGAAAATACAAAAGAAGTGGAATGAATGCTGTCCTCTGGTATGGCGATGAAAATATGAGCGACGGCAATTCTGAAGTCCTTCCCCGGACAGACCATGTTAATCATGCAGGAATATTTCTTCAGCGAAATATAAGTACAACGAACAATCCGGATGACGGACTAATGTGTTTTGTAGGTGGAGCGCACATGGTACACGGACATGCAGAGGGAATGAACATCGAGTTGTATGGAAAGGGACAAGTTCTGGGTGTTGACAATGGAAGGGGCAGCTATCAGCAGGACATTCACGAGAATTACTCACGCATTTTCGCGGCTCACAATACGGTAATTGTAAATGGCAGTTCGCAAGGCGAAGGCGGTTGGGTAAACCTGGGAATCAATACTGTCCAGCTTAAAACGATGGAGCCTTTGCCAACAAAAGAGGCTGTATCTCCCAATTTTTCTTTTTCGAAAACAACTTTTGTGGATGATAAAGGCAATAAGGCTGAAGCAACCCAGGAACGTACATTGGCACTCGTACGTACTTCAGAAGCAACTGGATATTACGTGGATGTGTACCGATCCAAATCAGCATTGCCCAACGAATACCACGATTATCTCTACCATAATATTGGCGACGAAATGCAATTCCTGAACAAAGATTTGGCACTCAAAGCCGATCCAGCACGATATCAAGCCAATGCCAAAGACCCATGGCTTCAAAATCAAAAATATCGAAATCCGGGGTGGCATTTTTTTGAAAACGTTGAAACTTCAGCAGTATATTCTGGCGATGTACAAGCCCAGTTCAACACCGGAAAATTGAAAGCCGGTCCGATAACCATGCAGCTTTTCATCCCTGGCAGCGAGCAGCGGGAATACACCAAAGTAATGGCCCCACACACCTTCGAAGCACCATCACCCTACGACAAATTGCCAACACCGACACTGGTTATTCGCAAAAAAGGTGAAGCATGGTCAAGTCCTTTTGTGGTAGTGTACGAACCTTTTGAGGGAAACAAACCAAATGGCAGCGTACAATCTGTAAGCAAACTCGAGCAAAATGGTGTTTTTAAAGGATTAAAAATCGTTAGTAAATTGAACGAGGATACAATTACTCAGTTTGTTCTGGTTCAATCTTCGGGAAGTGAAACATATATTGATAAAAATTTTGGCATCGTTTTTCAGGGCGAATTTGGAATTATAACTTTAAATAGAAAAAACGAATTACAGAATATGTACCTTGGCAATGGTAAAAAACTAGCTTACGGAAAAGTTGAATTTATCTCTATTTCAGGGAATTCTGTTGGCGGATTTGTTGATTTGTCAGGAACGGTACCAACCATCAAGGTGAATGGGAAAATGTCCCTAAAGATGGCAAATGGCATAAAATTGACTAAACAATAATGGATTTATGTAAGTGGAAGTAAATAATGTCGTACTATTCTCTATCCTGCACGCTACAAAGTCCCTCTGCTCGTGAGAGGTAGAAACTGAAATACGACATTATATCTTTCCTACCACTTATGTTTTTTAACGGAAGCAATATAAAATGCCTGATTACCATTTACGATAATCAGACATTTTGGCAACCTTAAAAAACTATTTCACTATAACAAATATTTTTTAACCATGGGTAGGAATTAGTCGTATATTCTTTCTACCAGTTACATCACCACTTTAAACACCTCTACCCTTGTTTTATCTTTTACCTGCACTAAAAACACTCCATGTTGATTAGGCGAAATCGTAGCTTCACGTGTGGCAATCATTTTCATGATAGTTACACCATTCAATGTAAGCAATGAAATCTCAAATTGGGAATCACCACCTTTTATTGTAATTGCGTTAGCATTTGTCATTATGCTGTATTTTTTGTCGGCATCTACTGCTGTAACTGCCGATTGCATATCATCCAGCCAAATCTGTTTAATTGTTGATTCCTGACTATAGCCATAAGTTGCCATATTTCCAGCAGCTGTGTTTGCACGGTAAATTTTGCCACCAGTAGTTGTCGATACTACCCTTCTTCCGGGCATCTCTAAATTGCCTGTCGGATCATTCACTTTAATCCATTTTACAGCATAATCTAAAAAAGAATTACGGTCCGCTTCAGGTTGTAACGAAAACCATGTAATTTCATCGTAACCCCATATCCAGCCTCCTGATGAATCATAAATGCCAGGATTTGAGGAGATACCATAATTGTCAAATTCAACAATATAGGGAAGATGGGTACATTGCCAGCCGCTGTAGGTTGTACCACCACTGCTTTGCCCATACATGGTTCTTGATGAAAAAATCAGTTGAACACTATAAGGTTGACCTGATATATTCATGGGCCTCATTGGGAATGAGTGAAAATCGAGCAGTAATTTTCCACCAACAACAATTCCGGGACGGGTATGACCATCGTTTAAAACAAATTTGCGACGAGCTCGTATTCTAGCAAAATCCCGCACTTTTCCAATAAGTTCAAACCACGATTTGTAACCGTTGTATTGATCGTCAAAAGCCGTCATTTGTACCTGTCCCCAGTGGATTGCCTCTATGCCAATATTAATATATTGCGTTGCCAAATAATAGTACCACAATCTGGTTTCTATTCGGGTAACATCTGGGGCGCTCCCCTTACTAACCCCTCCCCATTGACCATTATGACTTATGTTGTACATATCTGCATACCTGAAGTTACGATCCTCAATAGGTAGGTCAAATGCTTGAAATACATAGGCAGGAATGGTAACATTATTTACATAAGGAGTTACAATTTCAAAAATGCAAGCCTGAAAGATAATTTCTGGGTCAAGCAAATGCATCCGGTCAATTTTAGTCTTAGCCTGTGAAAGAAAAGAAGTATTGTTTATGTTATCATCCTTTCCCCACATATAAATAGAACGACCCACAAACTTGGCTCCTACATTAATAACCATTCTTTCGTCATCTTCCGCATAAGGTGCATTCCCATCGTAGTATACACTTCCGAATAACAGACCAGACACTGTCATTGAGCGGCTCAGATAATTGCGAAGCACCTCCTCGCTCATATTTCCGTTAAAACTGTAATTCCTTGGAGTAGTCTGACCAAAACTGGTTTGACCCCCTATTATTTGGACAAAATTAACTACAAGGTTTGAGACAAAAGTCAGTCTCGTTTGTGTATTTTTCTTTTTCTGACTGCAAGCGAATTTAGCTTCAGCTTCCGTACTTGTCAAGGGCAAGCCAAGTGGCT
>CAIWIS010000812.1 GCA_903912795.1 uncultured Bacteroidales bacterium | reverse complement strand
TCACACGGCAGCTGGGGGATTTTATATTATTGATAACATTATTTTTTTATGAAAACATTTGATTTCAAAACACCAGAAACATTGGCTTTCACTACATATGTTCCCGGCAAAAGATCTGCAATATTGATGGATGGTTCCAAAACAGTTACCTTTGAACTTTTCACCAACACCCCAGCTATATTATAGAAACTGACAACTGCATCACCCGAAGCTTGAAGACAAACAACATCTTTGGCAGGATTTGGATAAAGTTGTAGTATTGAAATCTTAAATGATTGAATTCCAGAACAAAAACCGGTTTGAGTGCCTTGTTGAAATGCCCCCAAGGTATAAGCTCCTGCTGGTCTTACAAAATTATAAAGGTCAACATTCGGAATAATATTGGTTGTACCCTTTGGAATAATTGAAGCCATGGATTCCAATCCTTTGTTGGTAACTGCCACCGAACTATTGTCCTCAATCAGATAACTTGCACCTAGCAAGGCTTGGTAATCAGCACTTTTTTTGTCAATAAAAGTATATGTCTTGGTAAATGGTTGCTTGAATTTGTAATTTGCCAACACCGTTTCCACCACATTGCCCGAAGAAGCAGCAGTCCCAGCAGTAATAGCTTTGTTTGTCAAACAGTTATTTGCTGTCATCAAGCCACCGTTAAGAACACGGAAGCTATCGTGCTGATCAGAATAAATAAGGGTATTAACTATTTTGGAACTTACTCCATTTACATCTATCAATGCAGTACTTACAGCTGCATTATTATTAAACAAAGTGCAATTCACAAACTGGCAACCCAAAGTAGACTCTACAGTACCAGATCCACCATAAGCATCTTCACGCAACACCGGAGCATAATCGGCTTTATTATTGTATATCAAACAGTTTTGAATCAAAAATTCTTTCGTTTGGTTGCCTGTGGGAATATCAGCACAAAGTGCGCCACCGCGACTGGTAGTACCATTGGCTAAACAGTTACGAATTACAGAGTTTTTCAATATACCGCCCGAAGTTGCCAGATACACCATGCCACCACCATAAGCAGACGAAATGGTATCGTTTTGCAACAAACAGCCCGAAACCTCTGATCCACCGGTAATCATGACAATTCCACGTCCAAACGTACTTTTCACGCCATCAACAGTCACATTGCACAGAGTTCCTTTTGTAGTTGGCGTGGTAGAACCCATGGTATGTGATGAACCAACAGTGATCAACCCAACTTCACCAGTACCAATTATATTTTTAAATAGAATGCCATCTAATAAAGCATTGTTATCAATTACAATTGAGCGTGTAACCATGGTATTTTTTTTTGCTGCATTGCCTCTGAAAACGGTCTGATTTTTCAACTCCCATGGTTCCACCTGACCATTATTATCCAAGTCAGCACGTTCTCGCTGAGCAAGGTCAATAGTGGTTTCATCGCCCCTGAATCCACCATATAATTTCATATTATCTGCCAATGAAACATTTTCAGAAACATATTCACCTTTAGACAAATAATAGGTAGAAGAACCAAAGTATTTTGTTAATTCACCTATATTATTGATATTAATCACGCTTTCCGGCGTTACAAGAGACTTAGCTTTCCAAGATATGGAATCACCCAACGGACGAACGTAATAAGGTTTGTCTTCTAAATTTACAACAACATAGAAATTTACAGCTCCTTTTGAGTGGTCAATTTGCAACGTTAATGTATTTGATATAGCATCCCATGTTCTATGAATATAAGTTGCTTTTCCATCCTCCACTCTCAATTTGGGTTCTGATTTGCATTTAAACGTTAGTATCGTTTTCTTAACAACACATTCATATTTTTGGCCAGGAGAAGTTTTATCGGACACAGCATAACCATTCGACTGAAACCAGTATGTATCTTGTCCTTCACGTTTTCCGAACAGAAAATTTTGAAACGGCATGGTGCCTGTTATAGATTCAATAATGGTATTACCCAATGGGAACGTAAAGTTTTGATCGATATCTACGTTTTCATTGCTATTGATAACAAAGAAACTATTGTCAATCTCCTGTGCCCATGCACCATTGTCGTTGGGGGTTGCAGGATATAATGATTCAAATTTTGTTTTTAATGCAGCATCTGTACTCAAGGTACTTAGAGCTACTGTTGTAATGCCTGCAGGAACAGATGTTGCAGCATTGGGATGTGGCAGTAATGGAATCATTAAATAACGTGGATTATTGGGTAGCACCTCTCTTAAAACAGCATTCAGTAAATAATTTGTACCGGTAGTATTTTTTACAATAGGGTAATACCGATCAGTAACACTTCCTGTATTGGTATATGAGGTATCGTTCCAAATACCATACGTATTTTTAAATAACCTTCCGAATGGTTCGGCATTATTTGGAATATTATAAGGAACTACTGTGGTTTGGTACGAAATCAAATTGGAAGAAACGTATGAAGATGTAGTTCCATCGGAAAGTGTATAAGTACCATAAGGATTTGCAATGGCTTTTACTTTGTCAAGTACAGCAGCCCTGGATGGCATTATGTTGTGCTCTACCAAGCCTTTTATAAATGGCGCCCAATAGGGAGCCATGTTGGCATCTCCCGTTGCATTTCTTCCCAAAATGGGGGTTTCCATAAAATTTGCCTGACCTCCCATAGCGATATTAAGCAACCATGATTTTAGGTAATGAGTGAATGGAATCTTTAAATAGTTATTATCTGCTTTGGTGTATATTGGAAATTGGTTGGCATGCCCGAATGAGCTATATGTCCAGCAATACTCGTCATTCCACGTTCCAAAACCAGCAGTTAATCCAGTAACCCAGGCACCCATAATAGCACTTTGTGTAACCAAAGCACCATAAGGTTTTGTGTTTTTGTAAACAGGATAAAAATAATTGCCCAGCCCTTCATTTTTCAACACATCATAATTTTCATTCAAAAATCGGGTTAAAGTACTGTAAGCCCATCCACCTTCGCCAAGAATATACTTTTTATTGTATTTTTTGCAAACACGCAGTAAATCAAGCACAGCATTTACGGTCGTTGAATTATATTTCCAGAAATTTTCGCCCGACTCAATCCCTATACAATGGGTAGTATTGGCAAATATTGAGTCTGTTTGAGCTGCACTGATATAATAACCTCCGGGATTTGCAAGGAACAAGTTCGAATTTGCCGGTATTGGCATTGTATAATTACCTATTTCTGAAACATTTACCACAAATTGAATTCCGGTTGAATCTACGCGTTTACAAAGGTCCAAATAAGTATCGTCGATATACGAAGTATAATCGCTTGGATTCTTTGTATAGTACCAACCATGACCAGGCCACAAGCTATAAACCACATAAGGTCTGATAGAAGCCGGTATCATTTCATTATACCTGCTAATGCGATTTGCAGTGGTATTTACACTGCTTTTTTTCCACATATCCAATAAACCACGCAAGTAAAAGGTGGGTTGAGTTTGTGCCATAAGGCTCGTAATTAATATCAGTCCAAGAATTATACTCTGTAATCTACTTGATATTTTCATTATGTTTTTTTATTGTATTAGTTGTTTCTTAATTTTTCGAAAGATAAATACTAACAAACTCTTACGACCTTAATTCCAAGTAATTTTCCAAGTTTTTCAATCTTTGAAGCAATGTGTCCAACACCGATAGCGCAGTGATGAGCAGGACCTTGTTTCGACCATTCGTCCATAAAGTTTTTTGCTCCTAATGAGAATCGGTATCGGCTATTCGTGTTGCCTATTTCTAACACAGGTCCATCAACTGATTCTCCTTCGGCAACCAATAAAAACACTTCATCTTTGCCCTCAACAACAGATAGCAATGTAACCGCTCCGTGTCTCACAGTCATTTGAATGGATAATCCTTTGCCCGGTTTGCCATGATAAATAGGCAGCGGAACCAGTTTTACACGCCCTTCGGCTATTGCAAAATGAGCTGGCCCATCGTGACCAAGCATAACTACATTATCTGTAAAATCCATCAAATAAAATTCCGAAAAAGAACCACCGACACCAAATTCGGCTATTATCTTCATGGCTTGTGCATTTTTTACCTCGCACTCACCTGCAACGGGAATATTTCTACCTGTTAATAAAGTATTTCCGGCAATTACCGACGTTACAATATTTTCATAATCATTGCCCGATTCACCTTCGTAATAATAAGCCATAGAACCCAGGTTTCTGCTTTTTACCAATTTATCCAATGCAATGGAAGTTCGGGCTGCCCTGTCAATCTCAAATGACTCACATTCGGCAACGACATCGAATGTAGTATAAAATTCTTCAATTTTTGAGGTTACTTCTTGTTCGGATACTTCGTCACGGTATTTTTTCAGTTCACACATTTCCAATATCTCGAAATGAGTTCCAAATACTGCTGCTTGTTTGGTTACATCGGTATAAACATCAAGCATTCCGCCATAGTAATGACCTAAAATCCCCATGCGGTTGGTGCGCATAGCAGCAGCCACACGAGCTGCTTCGAGCCACGACTCAATTTCGGTCCACACCTCGGCTTGTTGTAAATAACCGGTCACAATTTCGTAACCAATACCGGCACGATTGAGTACCGAAGCAAACTCGGGAACTGAACATGCCTGACAATGTTCCAACCATACGCCAGTCATTTTTCCACGGTCTTTAAGGTTGTTGAATGACTCATAATCCAATGCTGCAACTGGCTGTAAGTTGAGAATAATAACCGGCACTTTTGCTTTTTGTACCACGGGTAGTATGGTGGACGACAAAGCATAAGTGGAAACATATAGGAACAGCACTTCTATATCACTTGTCCGAAACAAATCGGCGGCTTCGCGGGCTTTTACTGGGTTATCAACCATTCCACCATCTATCACTTCGACACCAAATTCTTCAATTTGAGCTTTAATTTGCCCCTGATATTTTTTTAGATTGTCCAACAATCCGTCAAACTGAGCCCAGTATGTATCCAACCCGACTCCAAATAATCCTGCTTTAATCATACGTTTTTTTCTATCAATTATTTATTAACCATTTCATTATCTCTTTAGCTATAAGTGCATGTCCCTGTTCATTGGGATGATTAAACTGGGCCATATATTTATCTAGTTGAGCTTTATCGGAATATAAGAATTCAAACGCTTTGTAACTATCCACCAGCCCTACATTATTTTCGGCTGCAAGTTTCCTTATTTGTGCAGCGTGTTTTGCCAACTCATTCTCCGGATTTGCATTATCAAGTTTTGCATCGGGGGATGGTGTAAGCAAAATCACTTTTATACCATTAGCAAGAGCTTTTTTTATCATCTCATCCCAGGCTTTGTATGCTCGTTCAAGTCCAATATCCCTATCATTGAGTGCGTAATCAATAAAAAGCAAATCAGGATTATGAATCAATACATTTGAATCGAACCGCAATGCACCTTTCTCGGCATTTTCCCCACCTTTCGCTGTCGTTATTACATTTACAACAGCATAAGGATAAAGCTCCTTGATATTACGAAAAACGAGTTGCGGATAAGCCGCCAATGAATTAACAATAGGGGTTTTAAAATACCCGGATGGCACACTGTGACCATGAAAAACAATATTTATGGTACGGTTCTTAGGCCATTTTACTTGAAGTTCATTTTTAATAGTTGTAAGATATGTTGTGCTATCTGCTATTTGATTTTGCTGACCGAAAGTAACAATTGGTAGAAAAATAAATATTATCAATATTGCTCTTTTCATAAAAAAATACTATTTAGCAAACTCAACACTCACTGGCCCTATCAGTCCCGATTTAGTTCGCCCAACATATTGAGATGCTGTATTCAGATAATGATTACCAATTGTATTGTAAACCAAAATTTCAATGCGGTTTTCACCCGATTTTAGTTTTGCGGTCAAATCAAACGTCCATGGAGAGGTGATTTTTTGACCAATTAAATGTCCGTTAATGTATACATTAGCTGAGGCAACTACATCACCAAGGTCAAGAATAATATTTTTGACAATCGATTGTTGAGCTGACACAGTCAATGTTTTCCGATACCACATACCACCTGAATAGGTAAGCAACGATTCATCTTTACTTAAATCCACTAAGCTAATTTCACCTTTGCCACAATCAAAACGGATAGGTTCAGGAATGGCAGCTCCGCCAAAATTGCCGGCTAATTGCGGCAGTCTTAATTCTACTTTTGCAGTCCGAATAACTGTATCGGGGAATACAATTTGCCAAACTGGTAGGTTTTTATCAGCATTTTTTACGCGTTGATTGACCGATTCTTTTGCTATTAACTTTTTTCCTGAAACCCAGACTTCAGGAGTTGAATATGAACTTACATACATGAACTTTACTCCCGGAGGTGACATAAAATGGTATAATCCATGACTAACCGAACTTTGCACCACACAATTGAAAGGCAAAACCGTTGGATTTAAATACCAGTCAGTGGCCAAATCAACCGGTTTGTTGATGGTAGGACTTGCATTTTCTGTTTGAAACAAGAAATATCCACGACCAACTTTTTCATATTTCAGAAGAACGGTGTTTTTGCCGGCATTTAACTCTACCGAGTTGGCATCAGTTGACACATCAACACCATTTACAAATATCTTCGAAGGCAACAATCCTCCTTTTAAAATATTTGCAAGTTTTTTGGTTGGAGAAGAAACAGTCGTCCACAAGTAATATGTAGTTCCGCCAATTTCATTGTTAAGCGGATATATTGGAGATAATTTACGACTCCTATCAATTTTTCCGAATGAAATCAAATCGTTGTGAATCTCAGCTTTCAACCCATGGTACCCCTGATGTCCCATGTCGTCTTTCAAACCCCACCGCCACGAAAATTCATATGGTAACCATCTGTATTGGATGGAGTTCAGCTCTATTGGGCGGTTCATTTCAATATTTCCAAGTTTAATAATTTGCGATTCCAATAAATTACTATCAATACCAGTTGGCAATGGACCTAATTTCAGAAACTGAGGACCATAAGACACGCTTGCTGTTTGCCATATACTGTCCGAACTTTTATTTTTCAATTCAGAATCTATTTCGGGAGCAAATTTCATTTTCCACAATTCAACACCAAGTTTACCATCGAAAGCCGGCAATGAATAATCTCCGTAGGTATTGTCAAGTGTTTGTATTAGCTCGAATTCCCAGTTATTATCAAGTGTAATAATTTCTTTCTTATCAATTTCCAAAATCGTTTCAACTTCGGCTTTTCCTGGACTGAAAACAATTAACTGTGGTTCATTTTTCTCCAGTGGAAGTCTAATGGTTGTTCCACTTTTTGAAACATCAGCCACTTTGAGTGCTTTGGTACTGCCATCCCATGGATTCCATAATTCAGCTTTTCCTGTTGCCCTAAAAAAACACTTTGTCCCCTTAGGCACATTATAAACAAAATACAAGTCCCTGTTATCCAACTTTCGGTGTTGAATGCTTGGATTAAAAATCCCGGAAACCAGTTTAAAGTCAAGCTCAATCAGCTTACTAATTTCACCGGCAACATCTTTAAACCTCGGGATAAATAAACCTTTACCACCATTTTTGTTTTTCTGCAAATAAATATTGCTTGAATCTGCTTTTTGTAGATAGGTTATGCCAAACATCTTTTTAACCATTGCCTGCAACTTCGAATCGTCGCCGCCAACTCTATCACTTGCTTCGGGCAATGCACCTACAGCCATAACAATACCACCTGCATGGTAAAATGCCAGGGCTTTTTCAATTGTAGAATATCGAACAGCCGACAAAGCGGGCAAAATAAGTATCTTGAATTTTTCTCCGCTGACGTTTAATTCCTTATTTTTGAAAGTACATCGACTTAACGACTCAAAATCCATAAAATCAAAATCAATTCCTTTTGGATAAATATCCCTCGCCAAATCAAAAGCAATTTGAGTGGACTCCTTCCCTTTCAGATCGGCTTCGGTGGGAGCAACCGGGTAAACCATTGCAACATCGCAACGATGATGTCCTTGTGACAAAATATAACTTAATCGTTCGCTACATTTCAGGAAACTTCCCATATTTGCCCAATATGGTTGACGAAAATGATTGTCGGGTGCAGCCCATTCCCACATGCTGCCATGCGTACTATAATATAATCCGTGAAGACTCAACAAATTATGACCCATGGCAAAATTGGCGAAAGTTGCATCCGCTACTTCGGCGCTACTTGTACCCCATCCGCTTCCGTAAAACCCTTCCAGCCATGTACGTGGACGTTCGTACATGTGTGCTATTGAACTTGCCACTTTATTCTTCACTATATCTCTCCCTAAATTTGGTTGATCACATCCTGGACCTGTCATCCAGCGCTGTGTTCGGAAATAGTCACCAAACTCAGTTACATCTCTACCTCGTCCACCATGATCGCAGCCGAATAACATTCCCCGACTTGTGTGCCAATCATACACAGGTTTGAAGAATCCTTCTTCGGAAAGTGCGACCATTACATCGCTATAATCCAATCTTGTTTTATAAGATTCTGTACCCAAATAAACAAAAAGTTGATTTACTTTTGGTAAAATATCATATCCTTTGCGTTTTTTGAACTCAGCGGCAAAACGTTGGTTCCAAAGCCAGCCACGTATACCGAATTGGAGCTCATCGGAAAAGAAAAAGTTTAGCCCTTTTCCACCTTCACCAGGGCAATGATCTTCAAAACGCTGATAAAATTTCTCCACTACTTTAGACCCGCTTAATGGATTCATTGGGTCGAAAGAGTTTTTCACAACGGTTTTGTAAACAACAATAATCTTCCATTGACCTTCGGGGGATTTCCAGACAAGTTCATTATTCTGAACAGTTGAAATCAGATTAATTCCTTTAGTAGGTTGTAATTTTCCGGATAACTGACTATATGCATCTACACTTACAATATCCTTAGGTAATTGAATTTTAATTTCCTTATTATTCCCTGCATCAAATTGTTTTGATTCTAGCTTTGTGCCATTCAACGCCGGATTCTCGGCTAACATCTCATCCACAAACCAACCTTGGCCAGCTGAACCTAAGGTATAGTCACTTAAACTAACAGAAATATCATATTTTTTGGCTTCGGAGAGAAACCATTTAAATAAATCCCACCATTTTTCTGAAAAAAGAGCCGGCTTACTCGGATAAGTAAGAGCATTTCTTGCACCACCTTTGTCGCTATGACAATAGTTAATTTGTAATCCAGTAATCCCTTTGTCTTTTAATTGTTCTAATTGAGATGTTATTCTTTCATGTGTTAACGTATCTCCCAGCCACCAATAGAATGAAACTTCACCATATCCTCTAGGTGGATGTTGAAAACCGGGTAACACATCAAGTTTTGATGATCTGTCTGGGAAACCGGGAAGAAGTGTTGGAGAATTCTTTCCTGAAACAAATTGCATCATTAGTATTAATAATGCAGCGGAAATTATAAGTCTTTTGATCATTAGATTATTTTTTTATTGTTTTTACAGAGTTTTTTTCGGCCATTACGGCCAAGTTGTAAATACGAATGTGCCGTAAAGCACCTTTAAAGTTCTTCATAGTATTATTTGTGTTAATAGTAGATGAGTCGGGCAACACAACATCACCCACTGCTGAGTAAGCAGACCCCACAGCCCCGAGTCTTCCGGCTGCTGTTTCATCTTTTGTAAACTGAGTAATTCCGGTTTGTTTTTTTATCAAATACCCATTAACATAAACAGAAGCTATTCCCTGGTTGAAAATGCAGCAGATGTTAACCGGCTCACCAACAGTATAGACTTTGGAAGCCAATACATCGGTGTGATTTGCCATACTCCCTATTCTGAAAATCAAACTTCCATCTTTATTCAGTTGAACAGCCCAGCCTGAAGTTCCAGTCTTAGGTATTCGGGCAATGGGTGTCATATTTTCTTTCATATCGGCAGTTAAAGTGAACGAGACAGAGATGGCTTCGCCATAGCCCACATTTCTGTCGAAAAAGTAGAATTTATCATCGCCCGTAAATTTCACAGCTTCTTTTTCTGCCAGTTTCCAGATTGGCTCTCCTAATGTTTGAAAAGGAGCAGGAATTGGTACAACTTGTTCTGGTGTTTCAGGCTTCATTAGGTTAATATCATCAATTTCCATCCATTGTCCGGCATCACCCGAAGCAACAATATCGATATTGATTTTATTATTGGCAACATTTACATACGGAATGGTAATTTTTGTCCAGGTTGAGTTAGCGACTATGTCGGCAAACACTTCAGCACCACCAAAACCATTTGCTTTCAGTCTGGCTATAGTTTGACCACCCGATGAACGTACCATAGCTGTAAGCCTGTAATCGCCATTCATGATATAGGTAAGTTTTTGTGAGATTGTAGTTTGGTAAGCTGCTGTTTTGGAGATACGAAGCTTGTAATTATCGCGTGAAGCATTTCCTTTCACAACACTTACTGCATCTGCAGTACCGCTAACATGCCACGAAACTGGATTTAAGCTACTTACTTTATCCTGATTGTATTCAAAATTCCCGTTGGGTAAAATATTAAAACCAGGATAGTCTTTTGCATAATAGCGAAAGTATTTAAACAAACTTTCACCCGGAAGTTTGTCAGTTTCTACAGTTCCAACCCCATTGAGTGCAGTAAGCCAAACCATTTGCGCTGCATTCAGCTCATCCCATTCGGCTTTAGCCACCACATCACCATTATCGTAGAAAATAATTCCTTCGGGTGTACGTTCATAGGCATCCAAAAACCACCCATCAGCATTAAACTTAAAAGGGATATTAGCCCTGTGAGGCCAAGGATATGAGGTATATGCTGCAGGACAAATATAATAATACAAGTTATTGCAAGCCAGCCACGATTTTGAATCGATTTCGTAGGAATCGATTTCGAAAATAGTGTTATTTGGCACTAAACTACCCCGCTGCCAAAAAGCCGAATGAACTCCCCGACCAAGCATAAATGGTTTTGAAAGGCATTCGTAGTATCCGTATCCAAAATCATCCTTAGAGATAATACCTCCACCTGTATTTTCATAAGTACCGTTAATAATTTCATGTTTAGCTGTAATATGGAGCATGTTGTCTTTAACAAACACATTTTCCTGGAGATTTAAGCCGTCAATACCAGTACCCTTGCGTGGACCAATGCGATAATACCAGTTATTTGTATTGAGCGTATCGCCCAAAAATGACTCATCAAAAAGTAGTGTATAGCCTTTATTCGCTGGTGGGTCAGCTTTTACAATAGATGTAAAAATCAAGCAAAGTACAGTCAAAAAAGGAATGAAGATATGTCGGGAATTCATAAATATTTTTGATTTATTGGTTGGTTAATTAATTACAATTGCTTAATGCAATCAGTAAACAACACAAATATATTAAAAACGGAAGGAACTCACAAAAAATACCTAATATTCAATCATTGTAATCGTTTACGATGTCAAAAAAAAGATGTAAACGATTACAATAATAAAGACAAGCCAGCATCCAACGAATTATTATTTTCCTTATTGATGATTTATAATCTTCTTTGAAACGTATCCATTATAATTTTTCAAACGCACAATATACAACCGATTACGTTCTATTGGAATACTCGTTTCGCCTGATGTGACTTCTACTATTTTAACTATTGAGCCATCCAAATTGTAAATTTCTACCAATTGAGATGTTTCTGATTTTACAACTATATTGCCATTGAATGAAAATAACTCTGCTTTGTTGTTGCAATAAACTTGGTGAACGGACGAAACTACTTCCCCAACTCGGGTAAGAGCCACACTATCCAAATCGAATACACCAGGATTAGCAAAACCATAGGTAAACCGACCTGAATAATCTGCTTTTAAATTCAATTTATAACTATATGATTGCCAAGAAGAAGTTGGATTCACCCATTTTGTAGCAGTATCATTCAAAATTATTGATTGTTCATTCCATTGATTCGTAATTTGAAAACGAAATTTATTGTTTTCGGGAGTAACATTACTCGAACGCGCTTTAAAACGCAGTTCATATTGCCCATTAGATGGCACAACAATACGTTGGGTTATATAAGCTCCATAAGGGTTATTGCTGGCTTTGGAAGTAATGCGCATAGAGACAAGTTTTTCAGCCGGATCAGTTCTGACCAATGTATACGATGAAGTATTGCCGGATTCTTTGAGGTATTGCCAATCGGTTGTGCTTTGATAATTCTCAAAGCCACCGTTAATGATGCAATTTGGTTTTTCTGTGGCTGGAATTTCGGAATAAGCTCTCACATAGTCAATTTCCATTTGTGTACCATTAATTGCATCAGTCACAGCACCAGCCCATGAAATAATTGCTTCACTTAGATACATAGGAGCAGCACTGTAACAAAAATCATTTTTCACTTTTCGCATTAATTTACCATCGTGGTAAAATGCCAATGAATCAACCGACCATTTCAAACCCAGATAATGAAAATCACGACCAAAATCAACGGTACTTGTAGTTCCATCAACAGCCTGAATATCAATCCAATTTGTTCCATCAAAGTATTGAACCTTGTAATCAGTCAATACGCTATTATAAGTGCTGCCGCTCACCCAACCACTAATAAACTGAATACAACCTATTGTTTTGTCGGTTGGAAAGTCAAACTCAATCCACTTCTGACCTGCGGCTTGAGACACCCAGTGTTTTGTAAGACCACCATCGGCAGCATTAACAGCCTCATAACCTGCGGCATATACGCCACTTGAAGTAATTGTAGTTTGAGGGTCGCGTGCATAGTTTATCAAACCATCTACATCCATGTCGGCAGTTGAAGAAAGCACTGTAGGATAACCAGCTGCATTTACATTAAATATTCTGAACTCTTGTATATGAAAATATGTTGTATAATTGGAAGTTAGACGTACACGACGAGTTGTTATTGGAATTTCGAGTTGAATACCCACATCAGGTTTTGTAGAAAAATTAAATGATTGGCTCGATGATGGATGAGTTTGTGCTCCTGTGGTAGGATTAGTGGTTATATCTGTCCAATTGTGAATATTAGTTGCCATTTCTGAAGGATAGTGGCCTTCATTAACGTCAATTTCAAATTTTTTACCAGCAGCAGGTGTGCCAGAACTTATAAACCAAAAAGAGTTGTTTGTACCCGTAGCAGCAGCATATTTGTATCGACATTCATAATAACCATACATAAATTTCTGCTTAGTCCAAACACTACCTGAAGTCCAACTTTTAGTAGCATACTTTTCTTTTTTATTTTGGAGTTTCAATGTACCATTACTCACTACGCAATTTCGACGGATACGTGCGCAGAGTATATTAGATTGCGTACTGTCATTGGCAGAAATCCAGTTATTTTCAAGAAATATATCAGGATAATCAAATTCATCATTCCAAAATAGTTGCCATTTATCATTTCCACCAGGCAATGCAGGTTTTGGTGCATCGCCTGCAAAAAGAGGTACAGAAAATGCTAAGAATAAAATAATGGATAGTATAAATTGTATTTTTGTTTTCATTGCTGTGTTTTAATTGTTCTTTATTTGTAGATACAGATTTTACTACAAATCTAATTCAGAAAAATCAAGAAATAAAATCAGAAGGCGAGATTACTCATTGTAAACGATTACAATGACTCTAAAATCAATGTAATCGTTTACAAAAGCATGTAGTAGTCTATTCTTGATGTTTGAATTATTTTCTTTTGCGGAAAATTCTGAAATTCACATAAAAGGTTATCAATAAGATAGACAGTAAAATTATTCCGACTAAATATCAGATTTACATCAACCACAATATTGGGTTGTAAAATCTCATTTTCATAAGATTATTGAACGATTACTTTGCTTACTAATTGATAGCAGTTGGTGTATAAGGAATAAGTTGCACATCATCAATATCGTAAGTCCCTTTATTATGAAATTGAAAAAATACCCGTATATAATCTGCCGTTGTAAAATTCAAATCGAAAACGCACGAATAATTCTGCCATTCAGTTGTAGGCGTAATGTAAATCCTATTTGCATCTAATGTAATACCGTTAGAAGATTCGGAAAGATTAGTCGGAAGAAATACGCCCGTAGCAGTTTTTGTGCTCAGTTTTAGATAATATCCTCCAGCATCAGCTTTAGAACGAAAGGTAAGTTTATACTTTCCGGGTTCAATAGCTTTGGATGTGTATTGTGCCAATGCATGATTGTAATCATCTTTAGCAATATTGGTGGTACATCTAAAATAATGATTTCCGTTTGTTTCGGTCATTTTAGTTGAAACAAATTCACCTACATTGAAATTTGTAAAACTGCACCATCCCAAATCAGTAGTCAAAGCGCTATAAGTATTGTTAAAGTTCAAATCAAACGAACTATCTTTTATCACATTGTTGTTTACCGGAGGTTCAGTTGCATCACTATATACTTTAACATTTATGCAATTGCCAGCATTAACAGCAACGTTTACTTTAAAAGTAACTGATTTTCCATCATCGGTTGAGAGTTTTACACTTGCTATTCCAGGAAAACGACCCGATTTAACAGCAAATGTTGCTTCCCCGTTTATATCTGTTGCTTTCGACGTTAGTCCATCCATCTTTAAATAATCGTTTCCGGATATGACTTCAGCCATTATTTTTCTACCAGTAATAGGATTCGACAATTGATCTGCAAAAACGGCCGTTAAAGCTTTTTCTGTTGTTGTGGCTGAATTTACATTAATTGTTGCACTTCCTTTTGCTGTCAGATTATAAACTTGTCCGGTAGGAACTGTTATTGTTCCGGTATATTCAACTACAACCACAGTTGAAATTGAATCGGGAGTTATGACGGGTAAATTTATATTCACAAAATTAGTTTTACGTTCAACAACCAATAAGTTTGTAGGGTCAGTAAGCAAATATGCCTTGCTAATGGCATTGGTTATGGGTAAATAAAGTTTTGACCCGGGCACATATTCAAATACATGTAAAAATGCTTTTTGAACTCCATTCACTGTTTTTCCTGTCACCCGCCCTATCCATGGCAAATTGGTCTTTGTAAGATTTGAGATTAATGTTGTTCCATAAATCGACTCATTATTTTTACTCATCCAAGCACCAATGGCTTTTAGCGCACTGACACTTCCTTGTGGTATAACACCATTTTTATCTGGTCCAATATTCAACAAAAGATTACCACCTTTGCTGTTAATATCAATCAACATACGCAGCAAAACCGAAGTAGATTTAAAGTTATAATCGCCCTCATAATATCCCCAGTGGTTATTCATCGTCATACAAGTTTCCCAATCATATCCGGGATATCCGGCATCCGGCACCGATAACTCGGGAGTTTTAAAATCCTGATTCAGCCCCCCACCCATACGATCATTATGGATAATATTGGGTAAACTGTCGGTAAAATTCTTTATTAACTGTGCACGTGCAGTTGTCACATTCTGAGGAGTATCCCACCAAAGCACCGAAACATCAGGATACCGGCGACACAACTCTTTGATTTGTTTAAGTGCAACATTATTGAAATATGTATCGAAATCCCCTTGCTGATTGGTTGGATCCCAATACCCTCCACTTGCCGCTCCACCAGGGTGTGTCCAATCCTGCCCTTGAGAATAGTAAAATCCAAACTTCATACCATGTTTACGACATGCAACAACTAACTGGTCAACGATATCTTTTTTGTATAAAGTGCCATCAACTACATTAAGGGGGTCGGTCGATTTAAATGAAGCAAATCCATCATGGTGTTTGGTGGTGTAAATTATGTACTTTTG
The DNA here is from genome assembly GCA_903912795.1 of uncultured Bacteroidales bacterium. Taxonomy (GTDB): domain Bacteria; phylum Bacteroidota; class Bacteroidia; order Bacteroidales; family Paludibacteraceae; genus Paludibacter. The sequence continues at coordinate 4,244 of CAIWIS010000812.1, read as the reverse complement.
GCCTGCTTCTTTCGCTAATTTCACCCAGCCTTCAATATCCATTGGAGTAGGATTGAATTGCGACAATAACGAAAGATATGTAGGCACCGGGACTTTGTCGTAATTCATTCCCCATTCACTCTTTCCCCTGACCGTAGAAGCACCATTATGAATAAACATTCCAAAACGAGCTTCACGCCACCAATCCATCTTTGATGCAGTAGTCACATTTGCAAAATTTATCTGAGAATAAGATGGTAAACTTATAAATAAACTAAAAAATAGAAACAGACTGAATATTTGGTTATTTATTGATTGTTTTTTCACGATCTTTCTGGATTAAGGAACTATTACTTTAACTGTCTGAATTGAATTATCAAAGCCTTTTACCTTCACCAGATAAATTCCACTTTGCGACGAAATTTCATAAAATGAATTTGATACGCAATTAAATGATTTTAATAGCTGACCTGTCAAATTATAAACAGATGCCGATTTTGCAATATCCGAAATAATTTTCAGCTTTCCTTTCTGAGCAACAGCTAAACTATGTCCAAGTTTGGTAGGAGATGCTATACCCGATACTACATCGGCATATTCTACATTGAACCAATCTACATGAAAAGAACCAACTTTATAAAACTGAAGACGTACAACAGGATATATAGTGGAAGTAGGAACGATATATTCATAACTGAAATACTTCCATTCGGGGGTAAGTTGAGCCACATCTTTATTCGTACCGATAAAACGGGCCTGTATACGTATTTCACCGGTAGCTTCACCATCAGTTTTTGCCCAGTATGAAATACGTATTTTTCGTCCCAATACTTCTGGGGCAAAATTGGGTGTTTGAAAACAAACTTCATAATCTGGTGTTCCAAACACTTCAGATACTTCCACAAAAAGCGAACGATTACCCTGTAGTGGTTTAGCTCCACGTGAAGGAAAATTTGTATATCTCAATAAGGCTCCATTACCTGTTATACTACCAATAACACTAAAATTTGCTAGTGAACTTTCGGTACTATAAGCAACTGGTGCTACAGTAGCACTTGGGGCCATATTGCCACGCCAAAATTCGTTAATTGTTTTTTCGAAACTCAGATAACCTGTGCTATTTATCACTGTACCATCTGTATTTACAAACGGAACAACGTAAATTGGTCGTAATTTCACATCGTCAATCTGATAATCGGCTACTTCGCTAAAATGAAATGATATACGCGCATTCGTCAAATCGCTTGTTTTAAATGAAGACAAGTCCAAATCTACAATGTAAAGCCCCCAATCGGCATTAAACTTAAAATTTTCTTCGGAAAATCCTTTCAAAATTGTGTTTGTATTTTTGTCGATAATAGAAATATTGATGCCCGATTGCAATACTTTTCCTGCTTTTGCCCTAAATGAAAATTCGTATTTCATGGGTTTCATGTTTTGAAAGTCCTGAAATAAAAGCGCGTTCCAAATATTATTAGATGGATTTGAAATCACATTTATCAAAGCATTATTTACACCAGAATAGGGCATAGAAGTACTGAGTGAAGCTGCACTTTCAATAGAACCAGAACACTTAAAAAAACTCCATTTGCCAATACTAACTGAATCAAAACTACTAACTAAGTTAATAATCGGAGTTTCAAAACCGGGGTTGCCAATAAGATTGACAGTAAGATTCTCCTGACTATAAATGAAATTAATAGAAGATACAAAAAAGAATAGTAAATAAATCTTTTTCATAAAATTATTGAATGATTAATTTGGTTACTTTAAAAATCGACTTTCCATCCATCAATTTTACTATATAAATCCCTTTGTCAAAAGGAAATTCCTTTTTGTTCTGAACATTAACCTGTTTGAGCAACTCACCGGTAACAGAGTAAATTTCCATCGTTCCAGACTGAATATCGTCCGACACACAAATGGACCCGTTTCGACCAAAAATAACAGATTTAGTTTCTACTTTATTAAAAGCAGTCGGTGTATAAGGAATAAGCTTCACATCGTCGATGTCGTACGTTCCTTTGTTGTGAAATTGGAAAAATACCCGTATATAATCAGCCGTTGAAAAATTCAAATCGAAAACGCAGGAATAATCCAACCAATCCGTTGTAGGCGTAATGTAAATTTTATTAGCAACTAATGTAATACCGTTAGAAGCTTCGGAAAGATTAGTCGGAAGAAATACGCCTGAAGCAGTTTTTGTGCTCAGTTTTAGATAATATCCTCCAGCATCTGCTTTGGAACGAAAGGAAAGTTTATACTTTCCGGGGTCAATGGCTTTAGATGTGTGTTGTGACAATGCATGGTTGTAATCGTCTAAGGCAATACTGGTGGTGCATCTATAAAAGTTATTTCCGTTAGTTTCTGTTATTTTACTGGAAACAAATTCACCTGATTTGAAATTTGCAAAACTGCTCCAGCCCAAATCAGTTGTTATAGGGTTGTAGGTGTTGGAAAAGCTCAAATCAAACGAACTGTCTTTAATCACATTGGTGTTTATTGGAGGTGGAATATATCCAACTTTCGTAAGTGCAACACTATCCAAATCGAATATACCAGCATTGGCAAAGCCAAAAGTAAAACGCGCAAAATTATCCTGTTTCAAGTTCAATTTATAACTATATGATTTCCACAGTGAAGTAGGGGTTACCCATTTTGTAGTGGTATCGTTTAGCAAGATAGATAGGTCATTATACTGATTTGTTATTTTAAAGCGGAATTTGTTATTCTCGGGAGTAACATTGCTCGACCGAGTTTTAAAACGAAGTTCATACTCACCTTCGGTAGGCACAGCAATTTTTTGCGTTATATAGGCTCCATAGGGACTAATACTGGCTTTGGCACTAATACGCACAGATATGAGTTCATCAGCGGGATCTGTCGTAACTAATGAATAGCTCGAAGAGTTGCCTGTTTCTTTGAGGTATTGCCAATCAGTTGTGCTGCTATAATTTTCAAATCCACCATTCGTAATACAATTTGTTTTAGGTTCTTCTTTAGCAGTTTGAATAAATTCCACATTATCCATTTCAACCCATTGATTTGCACTTGCTACCGAATTAAGACCAATTATGCAGCTATAATTTTCTACCTTAATATTGTTCAATATAACTTGTGTCCAGGTGCTCAATTGAGGTATATTTGCCGTATAAGACGATGCGCTATTTTTAGATGCAAACAATTGTGCCACATTTTGTCCGCCAGATGAACGCACCCATGCTTTCAGTGTATATGTTCCGTTTGGGATATTATCAAGATTATGGGTCGTTTTAACTGAATAGGCCGATGTGGCAAATTGTCTTAGTTTTCCTATGCCTGCATAGGCTGTAGCTAAAGTATCAACAAACGAAGCCTCACTGTTTCCAGATTCACACCACACAACAGGATTTTGTAAATTTGCTTGTGAAGGAGCTTTATTGTATTCGAAGCCGGAATTTCCAACCCAATTGTAACCGCTCATGTCTTTGGCATAGTATCTGAAATATTCAAAGTTGGAAGAACCGGGCAATTTAGTATTATCCGTACCACCGGTTCCGCCCAATGCCGTAAGCCACATATTTTGAGCAGCATAGTATTTTGGATTTGAAAAAGTTTTAAACAGGGTTCCATTAACATACCATTTAATGTATGTAGGAGTCCATTCATATGCATTTGTAACATATTGTGTAGAAGTATTTGGAAAAGTATATGTTCCTCCTACTGCCGTAACATGGGTGCCTAAGTAATAATGAACAGCGCCTATTGATTTGGTGGGTGCTTCTGATTCTATTTCATATCCATCAATTTCCAAAACTGTATTATATACAGGACTGGTTGATCCGTTACCATTAGCACCCATCATCCAGAATGCAGTGTGCAGACCAGGAGTATCACCAAAGGTTTTTGAACACACTTCGTAATAACCATATCCAAAAGTACGTTTAGAGATAACTCCACCACTGGTGTAGTTTGTTGTTCCTATAGGTTCGTGTTTAAAATCAAAATGCAATTTGCCATCAGCTACACGTACATTATTAGCCAAATTTACTGCGTCGAAACGGGAGTCAGTTCTGTAATTCCAATCGTTGGAGATTACTGCTATGCCATCAAATTCATCGGAGTATATTTTTATATAACCTGCAGGAACGTAAGGGGAATCTTGCGCGATTGCATTTGAAAAAAAGATGTTTAAAAAGCAACATGTCACTAGTAGTAATTTTTTCATGTTCATTTTAAATTAGATTTTTAAAAGATTGTTTTTTGAGATATTTAACAACCAGTCT